>JAAEQF010000857.1 GCA_024231695.1 FCB group bacterium | reverse complement strand
CCCAGGGCCGGGATTTTTGTTTATATTAAAATCTGATGTAAAACCAAGCCCAGGGATAGAAAGCAAAACCTTGAATAATCCGGAACGACAGGGCAAAAACATCTTTCTGCCTGCTCCCAAGAGACGGCCGGCTATGGGGCCGCTGGCCATATATTTACATTTTCCTTTCTGTAGGAATATCTGCCGTTATTGTGATTTCTATAAAATCGCTTATGACAAAGATAGTTCCCGCCGGCTTTTGCAGGCGGTCGAGTATGAAACTGACATGGTCTTCTCATCACTGGGGTATGAGCCTATCGAGGTGGGGTCGATTTATATCGGCGGAGGAACGCCTTCACTGATGAATCCCGATCTACTGGAAAGATGGCTCGATCACCTGCGTGAATATATCAACCTTGCCCCAGATTACGAATTCACGATCGAAACCAATCCGGAAAGCCTGACCGATGATTTTGCCCGCCGTACTTCTCGGATGGGCGTCAACCGGCTGGTGATCGGCGTGCAGTCCTTTCAAATATCGGCCTTGAATACACTTGGGCGTCGTCTGCGGCACAAGGATATCTATAAGGCTTTTTATCTGGCCCGGGTGGCTGGGTATAAAAACATCGGAGCCGATCTGATTTTTGGGCTGCCGGAGCAAAGGATCAAACGGGTTAAATCTGATATCGAACGACTGAGCTCATTGGAACCGACGCATATTTCCTTTTATCAGCTCACGGTGGAAGAGGGCACACCTCTGGCCAAAGATATCGCTTCCGGCAAGGTCGTCCTTCCTGACGAGGATCAGGCGGCGGCAATGTATCGCTACGGAGCGCATATGCTGATCGATAGCGGGTTCCGCCGTTACGAGGTCTCCAATTTTGCGCCAATCGAATACCGCAGTCGGCACAATTATGCTTATTGGAACGGATCGCCCTATATCGCTCTGGGACCGGCGGCCCACGGTTACGTGAACGATATCCGTTACGCCAACGTGGCCGATGTCGACAAATACATGGAAATGATCGATGCCGGCCAACTGCCGTTCGCTTTTACCGAGGAACTGACCGGCGATCAGAAATTGATGGAAACGGTGATGTTGTCTTTGCGAACAACCGAGGGGATCGACAAGGGGATGCTAAAAATACGCTATGGCAATCAAGCGAAAAAAATTCTGGGCGGCCGGGCGGCCACTCGTTATGTCGAAACGGGGCATTTGCTGGATGAATCAGGTTTTCTGCGCCTGACCGATGTCGGATTTTTACTGGCCGATGCGATCATCACCGATCTGATCGAATCGGTCGATTCCGAATCAATTTAATCAAGCGTATATTCAATCAAAACATATTCGTCGATGATATCCATAGTGCCCAACGGATTATTCGGCGTGTCATAGGCGTGGACTTCTACACCCTTGAACAGATAGGCGCGCATAACCAACCCTTTGGGGCCGACATAATCGAATCCCTCCATGTCGTCGTCCCATTCACCGTGGCCGTCGATATCCCACAGCCATTCAATTTGCAGGCATTCGAATGACCCGGCCGGAGTCTGCAAATCGACCCAGCCCATCACTCGTTTGTCGATAGGCCAGGGATTATCACCGGTTCGATAGGTCCACCGCATATCTTCCTGAAGCGGATAACGCAGCGAATATACCGGCGGATCTTCGTAGATGATCGTCGGGTTGAAAGCGGCGAGCGATGGACTTTCCATTAAATCTTTCCCAAAGGAAATCAAATTTTCTATCCGGTCAAAATTGCGTCCCCTGAAACGGTAGAAGACATATTTGTAATCGACCGGCTTTTTGGGAGTGATCGAACTCGGCCCTTCATAGGCGTATAGGCATAACCCGGAATCGGTGTTATTGATAAATGAGATTGATTCACGAGTGTGCCAGGCAATCGAAGTATCAGTGGCCCAGCTGTGCAGGGCATAAGTTGGCGTTGAATCGCGCAGAGTTATCATTCCTTTAATTACGCTGTTTACGTAAAAGCGATCATCATGCCCGTATTGATCGGCCAGTTCCGGTGGATTGAAATTTATCGACTGATATGTCTGCAAATATTTCCAGCCATAACCGACTTTGAGGGGATAGGTAAACCGAATGCCGGTTTTGAATTTGTAAACCGGGGACGAACTTATAATCTTGCTGCTGTCGGAAACCTGCACCCGCCAATAATAGGTTCTGTTCTTGTTCAACACACCGGGAGTGAATTTCATTTCAGTCAAACCGCTTTCCACTAAAGGGGGAAAGGCAGCCGTACCGAAATAAACACTAAAGCTTAAATCGGCTGTGACCGTATCACTGTATGCCCACTCCAAAAACAGATTCATATCTTGCCCACGGGCGTTGTTGGTCGGGTTGAGTGCGGTCACCCGCGGCAGGCCGGTTCCCGGGCCATTGGGTGAATCGCACCCGAGAGCAATCAGAAGGACAATAATTGCCAAGGTTGTGAATACGGCGGAGGATAATTTACAATGCTGCATACTTCATCCACTCCTTTTACTCATAATTGGCGACTGGTCTGAAATCAAAAATAATATAAATGCGGTAGTTGTCAATTCCCATTGGGTTATACTTCAGGCCACAGTGGTTCAGCGCTCTACCGAAGATTGTAAATAGTCAGATTATACTCTTCGGTTTTGTCACCCCAGCCAATCGGAACATTGGGCGAGTTTTCATCATAAACCATAACGTTACCGTAAAAATAAACCCTCCTGACCAATCCCCTTGCCGAAACATAATCGTAAACTTCGGGAAGATCATCCCATTGATCATCCAGATCGCTGTCCTTAAGCCACTGAATTTTCATGCACCTGAACGTTCCGGCCGGTGTAGTTAAGTCTGTCCATTCCAGAAATTTCTTGTCAATGCGACAAGGGAGGCCGATACCGTCAACTCTTCTGTATATCCATTGGGCGCCGATCTCCAGTGGGTAAGGCAGACATAACGGCGGCGGGTTTTCATAAATGATGCCTTGGGGATATAGGGATTTTCCAAACCAACCATCCCATAAGGGATACTCAGAAGATACCCGATTTTTTGGTATGATCGACGTCCCGCCGTTATAGGCGAAGAAATACAGACCCGAGTCGGTGTTGTTCATGTAGCTGACATTACCATTGATGATATAAATATCCGGCCCCTCGGGACGCGAAGCGGTCAAGGCATACACGGGTAACGTATCGAGCAGGGTCTCATACCTCACAACATCCAATCGAATAGTATCAACCTCCGGAATGTAAACACGATCAACAATCGACGGCGGCAGAATATTGTCATAGGAAATAGTATGCTCATACTCCCACCAGTAACCAACATTCAATGGATAAGTGAATTTTTCGCCGGTAGTGAACCGGTAAAGCGGTGATGAGGCCAGAAGAATATCATTACTGATCGTCCGTACCCGCCAGAAATAAATCGTATTGGGGTCGAGCATGCTCGTTATCATCCGCGGCTCGGTTATCCCACTCTTATACAGAGGTGGGTTGAAGCTTGTCCCCAGATAAAGATCATAGCTGACGTTTTCAGCCGTTGTGTCGGAAAACGTCCATGCGACGGTCAGATTGATATCCTGTTTATCCGCGCCATTGACGGGAAATTCGGCTTCGAAAACGGACGTTTCATTCCCCGGTGCGCTGGGTGAATCACAGCCGGCGATTATGAGACCGAGGAATATAAAGAAAATATAGAATAGCGACGCTAGCAGTTTAGTCCCGGACACGATCCACCCTCCCAAAGAGTTTTCTAAATCCATTAGATGATTCAATATCAAGATTGATATAAGTTTTCCTGAGCAATG
>JAAEQF010000856.1 GCA_024231695.1 FCB group bacterium | reverse complement strand
GCCACCGCGTCGAGCGGCCAGTAGCCGGCGAGGTCGACCTCGCCGCCGCTGAGCCGCTGCCAGCGGCCGGCGTCGATCTCCGCCGCGGTGCGGGCCCGGCGCCACAGGCGCAGCTCGGTGATCGCACCGCTGAAGAAGTGACCGGTGCCGCCGCGGCTGCCGACGTGGAGGGCCGACTCGCCGCGGATGGTGCTGGTGATCGGATCGACCATCTCGCTGGCGAGCGCGCCGTCGACGTAGAGGCGCAGGATCGAGCCGTCCTTGACCGCCGCCAGGTGGTGGAACTCGCCGTCGTCGATGCCCGCCGTGGAGACCGTCAGCTCGGCGGTGGAGCTGGCCGCGCCGGTGGAGCGGGCGAAGACGATCTCGCCGCCGGCGGGGCGATAGCGCAGGGCGTAGGGGTAGGAGCCGATACCGCTCCACTTCTCGAGCAGGACGCTCTCTGCGTCGCCGGCGCCGGGGCGCACCCACAGCTCGACGGTGAAGCTCTCGTCGGTGCGGGCGAAGTGGATCTCCGGCGCGTGGGGCACTTCGATCCGGGCGCCGGAGCCGTCGAGATCGAGGGCCTGCTGGCCGGGGAACGGGGTGGCGGGGAGCACCGCGTGTATCCCACCCACCAGGGTACCCGCGGGCCCCCCGCTCACCCGGTTCAAAACCTCCGTCCCCGACGCCTCGTCGAGGGGCCAGTCGGCCGCCAGGCCGGTCTCGGTGCCGGCGAGGAGCCGCCCCTGGTCGGCGGCGAGCTCCTCCTCGGGACGGGCGATCGACCACAGCCGGGCCGCGGCCAGGGCCCCCTGAAAACCGTCGCCGAGGCGCAGGGGGTCGACCGCCGCCCGCAGTCCCGAGACCGCGGCCTCGCTCACCACCGCCCCGTCGATCAGGGTGCGGGCGGCGACGCCGTCGCAGCTGACGGCGACGTGACTCCAGCGGCCCGGCGCGATGCTGCCGGCGGCGGTGTCGT
>JAAEQF010000855.1 GCA_024231695.1 FCB group bacterium | reverse complement strand
GAAACAGACGGACTGGCCATTGGCAGTCTGACCACAGGCGACGGTTTTATTAATGTCATAGTAACCAGCGGCAACCTTGATGCGACGTTAGTAGAAACAGCATCGGGCGATGTGGCACTAACAGCAATTGTCGGAGCAATTGATGCTGATACAATAATAGCAGGCAATAACAAAAATATCAGCCTGACAGCCGGAACCTCCGTAAGCATCGATGATCTAAAAAGCTCCCGTCTTGATGTCACTGCCGGAAATGATGTCACACTGTCAACAGATGTAGACACTCTGACAACGATCATCACCGGTCAGGGTTCAGTAACGCTTACAGAAAAAGATGATATTACGCTTGAGACTATCAGCGTTGTAGATGGAAGCATTGCAGTTACAGCCAGTGATGCACTAACAGTGACACATGTTGTAAGCAACAATGGAGATATCGCGCTACATTCAATTGGCGGCTTAATAAATGTAACAAAACTTGTTGCAGGAAACAGCAGTGATGCAACCCTTATTGCAGGAACAACGGTTCATGCAGATAGTATCACCGCCAGTGACCTTATCCTGACTTCAGGTGGAACAGCAACGATTGGAACACTGGTTGACAACCTGACGGCAACAGTTAGTGGAACAGGTGATCTGACTGTAACTGAAACAGATGATATAACGCTTAAAGCAATTCAGGTAGAAAACGGAACTGTAGAAATAACTGCAACGACCGGAAATATTACAGCAGAATCAGTTGCAACAGATATCGGTGATATTAAACTTCAATCAGCAGCAGGTGCCATAAACGCAGAAAATCTGATTGCCGGAAATAACAGCAATGTTACACTAAGCGCAGCAACAACCATAACTGCGGACAATATCACAGCTAATGAGCTGAGCGTTACAGCCGGAGCAGATACGGATCTTACAGCAACGATCGGTACACTTGACGTAATCCTGACAGGCGATGCAAACCTTAAGGTAGCTGAAACCGATTCAATTATTTTGAACTCAATAGTTATTGAAACCGGAACAATCGATATTACAGCATTAACCGGTAATATCATCGCTAAAAAGGTAGAAACCGGAACAGGTAATATCCTGCTAACCGCAATCATCGGTTCTTTAGATATTGAAACACTTACAGCCGGTAATAACAGCGATGTTAGATTGACTTCAGGGGCTACGATCAATGCAGATGCAATTACGGCAAATGACCTGGTAATTACTTCGGTTAACGGTGCTGTGATAAGTACAACAGCCGACACCCTGACAGCAGAAATTACTGATGCCGGTGATCTTCATGTAACAGAAACAGACGCGATTATTCTGAAAACTGTAATGCTAACAGACGGTGAATTTGAGCTTATCACTGGCAGTAATTCAGTAAATGGTGGTATCAGCATGAGCGATACCGGTCATGTTAATGCAGATGCTGTTATTATCAGAGTTGCCGGAGGGGATGCTGATCTTGATACAAGTATCAACAGACTTGATGCAGTCATTACCGGTACAGGCAGTCTGACAATTGCAGAAACAGATACAGTTATTCTGACAAACATTAATAATGAAAATGGTTCTGTGAACGTTTTTGCAACAAACGGAACGATCAGTGCAACAACAATTACAACGCAATCAGGAGATGTTGCATTAACAGCAGATACCGGATCAATCATCATTGATCAGCTTACAGCCGGTAACAGCAGCGATGTGATCCTTAATTCAGCTCTGACTGTGACAGCAAATCAGATTACGGCCAATGATGTATCGGTTAACGCTACAGGTGATGTAACGCTCACAACAGATATTGATACTCTTGATACTGTAATTACCGGTGCCGGTAACCTGACAGTTACAGAGAAAGATGGCATTACCCTTGAAAATATTAACCTTGCAGATGGTAACGTAACGATCGCAACCGGAACCCATGCTGTAAGCGGTGGTATTAACATGGCTGATGCACACCTGATAACAGCCAACGAATTGTCCGTAACAGCTTATAATGAATCTGTTACTCTGTTTACAGCTATTGATAAACTTGATGTTGCCGTTATCGAAACAGGTGATATCACTGTTACAGAAACAGACGGACTGGCCATTGGCAGTCTGACCACAGGCGACGGTTTTATTAATGTCATAGTAACCAGCGGCAACCTTGATGCGACGTTAGTAGAAACAGCATCGGGCGATGTGGCACTAACAGCAATTGTCGGAGCAATT
>JAAEQF010000854.1 GCA_024231695.1 FCB group bacterium | reverse complement strand
CACAACGGTAACCCCTCTCCGGAAACAACTTACGTCTATTCGAGCAGAGAAACCCGAGGCCGATGACGAAACTGTCTGCAGATCCGTAACGGTCCAGTCCTACGCCCCAAGCAATACTGTTGTTCACGAGGTTGAAAAACTGGTCGCGGAGTTGAAGCGAATCGAGGTGAAACCCACGATTGATGGGCCGTTTGTGATCCACGGTAATCAGTATCAGTTGTGGATCTTCTCGGCGGGCAACCATAGCTATTTCAGCTTTTCTGGTATTCCTGGTTCTGCAGATTCTGAGATGGAGAATCCACTGGAGCGATGGGCAGATCAACTGCTAAGACTAATCGGGTTCAAATGCAAATGAGTCTACATTCCCTGGCCAGTAGGTTCGGCGACCGTCACCAGGTGCTTGACCACGGTGGAGGCGGTTGTTTCCCGCCACCACCGAAACGTCGCCAATCAGAAGGCCAACGCCGATATCGCCCGACAAGGATTGCCATGATGAAGCGGGTCAGTCT
>JAAEQF010000853.1 GCA_024231695.1 FCB group bacterium | reverse complement strand
CCAAGGAATACGAACAACTGCTTGCCACCCTGACCGAACAAATGCAGCCGGTCGGCCCGGTCGAAACATCCCTGGTCTGGAAATTCACCTATTATATCTGGCGCTACAAGAAGGCGATGGCTACTCTGAGTACTCTCTATCAAATGCAAAGACTACGCGGCCACGAACCGGCCCAGATAGGATTGGGCGATGCGATATTAAAGGGGACCCCCTAAAAATGAGCAACCAAACCCAAACACGCATTGCGTGCTTTCGGTTCGGCCTGCGGCCTCACAAGAGAAATTGGTGTGTGGCCCACCGCGTTGCGGTGGGTTCCTGCCTTTACATGATATACGAGGGATTTATAGCAACGCCAACCCACAGCAAGCTGTGGGCGACCTCAACTATGGCTTTGTATTTTCTAACACCCGTAAAAGGGCATTGTCATTACGCAACTTACGGGCAAAGGAGGCAGAAAAAGTGAGCGAACCCAAACCGAACCCAAAGCTCTACTCACTACACGGCAATCACTTACAAGAGATTTGGGATATTTGGCTTTTTGAAGCAAACCCACGGCCGAAGGCCGTTTTTGGCGGGCTTTGCCCGCCCGTGCATACCCAAAACACCGGATTGAAATCCCCGGGTCGGGGAACCCGACCCCTACAACAAAAATATGATCATCCACACGACAGTGGAAAGTGTGGCTTCGCCACAAATGGCTTGTGTTAGGTAATGCAGTATTTTACTTTTACACCATGAAGGAAATCCTGAAATATGCCGGGTGTTTTGTCTGCGGCGACCAAAACGATATCGGCCTAAAGGCCAAATTCCTCTGGGACGGCAAAAAGGCCATCTGTGAAATTCCGGCTGATACCAAATTCGAAGGGTATAAAAACATTTTCCACGGCGGAATCGTTTCCACTCTGCTCGATGAAATAATGATCAAGGCTCTGTTGGCCGAGGATGTTTTTGTCGTCACGGCCGAGATGACCATACGTTTCAAGAAGCCGGTTTTTATCGGAGATAAGCTTCGATTCGAGGGATGGAAAACCGGTCAGCGCGGACCTTTGTTTATGACCGAAGGGAAAGCCGTCAATCAGGACGGGGAGATCGTCGCCGAGGCTTCCGGCAAATACATCAGGCCCAAGACCGATCTTGGTCGGCAATTGCTTGATTCATTGGAATAGTAGTGTAGGTCGAAACCCCTGTGGTTTCGACAGGCAAATGTCGAAAGTCAGGACTTTCGACCTACAATCTTCGCCCTCCTCTGGTTAACGTGGAGAAGTAAGGCAGGAACCCACCGCCACGCGGTGGGCCACTAATCGAAAAGTGAAGCACTATCTGAGCAACGAAGTGCATAATGGTTTAATTGCCATGAACAGGAGTCTCGTAACTTGTTGTTAATCAATGCTAAATATTCGTCTAGGCAAAGTCTTGGCCGGGCACGAGGCTTGCTTATTACATGCATCTATGAAAGACACCTTGAAATGCTACGTCTCCGGTCGACCGGTCCCTTCTGGATCCAAAGAGGGGATAGTGTCGTTTGCCGTACCTGAATACGGTATTCTTTTTCGTTGTGCCGCTGAGGGCACTCATGCCGATCTGGAAATAATCGCTTTCCTGAGCTTTTTGCGATTTGTCGAACACAACAAGGATATTTTCAAGAATCGTGAACTGCATATTTTCACCGATTTTCCACCGCTGGCTTATTTGATGGATAAGCAGGTTGTCGCCAATCGAGGGATGGAAGCGGTTTTGCGTCAGGCCCAGAAATCGGCCAAAGGGATAATTTACAAGGTCATGTGGATTGACACGCCGCGTAACCGGGCGGCAGGTCCGGTCGGGTCGATTCCCAATTTGCCCGAAGGTGTCGATCTCAAGATAAAAACTTTCCCGGCATTGGGTTCCAAAATGAATCCATCCGATCCAGCCGACGAGTTGATTTTTTAAAATCAATTGATCTTCTTGCCGTTTCCCCTGTAAAATATTATAATCAAAGTACAGCCTGCGCCGAGGCGCAGTTTTTTATATTGGGCGGCCTCCATATGGCCTAACAAAGCGGGGAATTATGCGGCGAAACAATCAGGGACAGACAGCGTTTGATCTTCGAGTAATAATCCTTAGTCATTTGATTCTGGCCGTTATTATCGTAATCTTCCCCGGCCGATCGGTATCGGCTGTTGAGTTGATCAGCGATTACACTATTCAAATTCAACCAAAGGCCCGGATTCTGGGTTCGATGACCGGTAATCTGCTGGTTTATCGTCGTCCCCATATCACCATGTATAACGGTCACGGCAAGCAGGTTTTTTCCCGCAAACTGAAAAACAACATTAAGCCGACTCTGTCGCCCAACGGCGAATATCTGGGGCTTATTACATATGCCGACCGTTCTCCGACCGATCTGAAAACGGTTAAACTGGAGATGTTCGACAACCGGGGCAAATTCAAATGGAAACTGGATAAGCCTGCGGCCAATGCCTTTCATATAACCGACCATGGATCGTTTTTTGGAATCGAGGGAGTACAGGGGATTCCTCCGACCCGTGTCCATGTCTATGATAATTATGGAGACCGAAGGAATATCCTGGTTTTTAAAAATTATCAGGGCCTTTTGGCTTCGCCTTCGGGAGCCAAATTTATAATCGATCAGGGCGCTAATGGCTTGATCGTCCATGATTCGCTGGGAGAGGAGATGGCGGTGTTACCGGCTGCCGAGAAATTCCTGTTCGATAAGGACGAGAGATATATCGGTACGTTTTCGGGCCGTATTTTCCGCCTTTACCAGGATGAAAAAGAGGTTGTCGCCATCCGTTCCGATGATATACAGATCAAGGCTATGGCCCTCGACGTGGCCGGGGATTTGGTCATTCTTATGGGTGAAAAGCATTTCGGCGGCTATGGCCTGACCACTCGCCATCTTAAATGGGATTATACTCTGTCGGAAAAGGACAGGTTTTTTACTTCTCTCGATATTTCTCCCGACAGTCACCGGTTTGCCTGCGGAGTCGATGTCAATCTTGGTAATTCCGTCCCCAAGGAAAAGCGTCATATTGAGGGTTACATATATTTATTTTCCACTAATGGCCGTAATCTGGGCCGTCATAAGGAAAAATATTCACTTTGGGGCGTCGGTTTTCCCAAGGGCGTTTTTTCATCCTCCGGTGAATCATTAATTGTCCAGACCCGGGAAAAGATTGAAAAACTCCGCCTGAAATAGAACAAGGTCAAGAAACGCATTGCATATTTCCTAACCTTGTCTGCCCCTATTCACTCCAATTCCGTTCGGTTTTTAGCCGGAGCCCCTGCGTCGATTTTAAGCTTCTGTCCTGCATAATGTTGATTCGACGGGGAGATGGCCGATAAATTCGGATTGTTGTTTTGAAAATGGCATCTGCTTTGCTCAATAGAATCTTCGAAGGCACAAACCAGTTCACTTTGGGATTAAAGCATGTTGGACAAACTCAAGATTATCTCTATTGACAGAATCCTGACCTTCGAATCCCCCGCCAAAGAGCGTTCGATCAAGAAGGCCGACGAGATTGAAAAAAACGGTAAGCTTAGAAATCCGCTATTGGCCAGACCGTTTGGTGACCGTTATCTGCTTCTTGATGATACTTCCATATTGGCGGCCCTTGAGCGTTTACAGATTTCTCATATTCCGATTCAGATAGCCGATCCGCAAACGCTTACTTTGCATCCCTGGCAGAGGGTGACCGAGGAGTGGAAAAAAGAAGACTTGTCGGAATTTTGCCAGGCATTTCCTCGCCAGTTGACTCTGCACGAGCATCCTCAGGGAGAGCTTGAAATATATCAGACGGAAGTAAGATTTAGTGACAAATCGATTTATCGTCTGTCTTTTGCGTCGCCATCGCTTATTACCCGGGCCGATCTATGTATCAAACTTCTGGCTCGTATTGGAAGTAGTTTCCGTGTCAAGCTTGATTATAACAATGCCGATCCGCTGGCCGATTTCCCGGGAGCCACGGCGGTTGTTTATCCACCGGCCTTCACTATCGATGATCTGAGTGTTTTGGCTGCGTCGGGCGTGAGATTGCCTCACGGTCTGGTTCGTATTGATCAACCGGGACGCATTTTGGGAATTGATTATTCGCTGTCGATACTTGGCGAACCGGTTTCGCCCGAAGAAAAAGAATCGTTCCTGCGCGAATTGATCAGGATAAGGATGAGTTCTGAACGGGTGGCCTATTACGACGGTTATGTCCTCGTATTTAATAATT
>JAAEQF010000852.1 GCA_024231695.1 FCB group bacterium | reverse complement strand
TTGACGATCTCATACTCACTGCCGTCGTTTAATTTTCGCTTGGCTTTGCCGTCTTTTTCCAACTGAGCATGATTTATTGCCGTCGATTCCTGCGTCATCAGGCTGTCAATAAAGAAAGCTCTCCCGCCGGGTTTCAACGCCCCTCTAACCATCTCCCAAAAACTATCGAAATGCGAAGCCGGGATATGCGACAACCAGAAACTGAAAAAGATGAAATCATATTGACATGAAGGCCGCCACGAAAACAGGTCGGCTTCGATATATTCAATTCGCAGATCATTGAATTTATGCCGATTAATCTCAATCATCTCCGGAGAAACATCGACTGCCGTTAGTTTAGTGGCATAGGGTATGAGATGTACCGTCCAAAAACCGGTCCCACAAGCCAGTTCCAGAATATCTCCCGAGGGTATCGAGTCGGCCAGAGCCTTTTCCATATCTTTTCTGGCAGCCATCCATCGTATTTTTTGTTCCTCTCCCCGATCATAGCGAAACTCGCGATTAACCCACTGGTCGTACTCAGCCGCCCGTGCCCGATAATATTCGATTTGATGCTGTATTATCTCTTTATCATTGGACATGATTAAGTCCCAAAAAGACTCAAAACTCCAAACGCAAGCCATCAGAGCCAAAGAAAAGATTTTTCACACCGGCCTTTTCCGCAAGGGTCATCACGGCATGTGCGTCGAAGTTTTCATCGAAGTGCGTCAACACAATCCGTCTGACTTCATTAGCGTCGGCCGCTTCGAATAAACTGCCGATATCGATATGCATCGATTCCACAACCAAAAAATCAATTCCGGCGAGATGGTTAAAAAGGTCTTTCTCCGATCCCAGATCGGCCGAATATATTATCTTTTTGCCGTCTGTCTCAATCAGATAGGAATAACATTCCATCCGATTGGTCAGACCATTCTCGGATATATACTTCTCATTAATTTCGTTTTTCAGATGGCTGTTCGGTATAGGCCTGATAGTCGCGCCATTTACCTCAATCGGTGATTTTTCGTCAATTGATGCAAACTCTATCCAATCCAATTTCTCCGGGAAAAGATACATGACCCGGAAAAGATTTTGGATCGGTTCCATCAATTCAGCCGGCAGATGGATTACCAACAGCTCTTCCCGGCCCAGAAGATAAAGCATCTGCACAAAAAGAGGCAAGTCGCAGACGTGATCAGGATGACCATGCGAAATGATAATCCGTTCCACGGCCAGAGGATCGAATCCCACCCGGCGAAAAGCCGATGGCACCCCTCCCCCACAATCGAATTGGATCAGGCGGCCGCCAAGATCGAGCACATAGCCCGAATTGATCCGGTCGGGCCGAGGCAGCCCGGCCGCGGACCCGAGGATAGTGAATGAATTCTTTGTCATAAATGAGTATATACGGATGATAATTGGGATGTCAACAAGACAATTTTCTTATAATCATGAAGATGTCTGAAAAAACGAAACCGAGCTTACTTGTCTGCGTTATATAAGATGGTGGTAGTCTTTGGTGGTTCTGGTTTCCGATATCGCCGAAGATTATTTCCACTCCCTTTATGTGGATTAATCCAGACCCGGGCTCCGTGGCCCGGGTTTTTTTATTATAGTTGAATCAGTTCGCCATAACCTGCTCGACATTCTCCACCGCCTTTTGACATTCTTCGTAACTGACGTCTCGATGAGTGACAAAACGAACACGGGCCGGGCCGATCGGTATGCAGAGCACTCCCTTATCAGCCAATCGTGAATAGAAATCATCGGCAGTCATCTTCTCGTTATCGACGATGACGATATTGGTCTGTACCGTTTCCAGATCGATAGTCAATCCCGGTATGGGGCTTAGATGTTCACCCAGATAACGAGCATTATCATGATCCTGGGCCAGATCGGGCAGATTGTTTTCCAGAGCATAAATGCCGGCGGCGGCGATAATTCCTACCTGTCGCATGCCTCCACCAAAAATCTTGCGAGCACGACGGGCTTTTTCAATAAAATCGGCCGTCCCCAAAAGCACCGATCCGATCGGTGCGCCCATCCCCTTGGATAGACAAACCGAAACCGTATCAAAATGAGCGGCGTAAGCGTCCAATCCGATACCGGTTGCCACATGGGCATTCCACAAGCGAGCGCCGTCCAGATGCATCCACAGCCCATGACGGCGAGCCACAACCTCGATGGCAGATATGGTTTCCAGCGGATAAATAGTCCCTCCGGCACGGTTGTGAGTGTTTTCCAGCGAAACAATTTTTGTCAGCGGGCAGTGGACATTGATCGGACGGATATTCTGTTCGATTTGCTCGGCCGAAATAATACCCCGCTTGCCATCTATGGTATGCAGGATTAAATTGGAAAGAACTGCCGGTGCTCCAGCTTCATAATTGAGAATATGACAGCCGGTCTCACACAGGACTTCATCGCCGCGATTGGAGGCGGTGAAAAGGGCGATCTGATTGCTCATCGTTCCCGAGGGGACATAAAGTCCGGCTTCTTTGCCCAGCATCTCTGCCGTCATGGCTTCCAGTTTTTTTATGGTGGGATCATCACCCAGAACATCGTCACCGACTATCGCCTCGGCCATTGCCCGGCGCATTTCTGGCGAGGGCCGGGTTACGGTATCGGAACGCAAATCTATCTGTTTCATAAAAACACCCTTTGTTAACAAGCTGACTACCCTCCAAAGGCACCGAAGAAGACAGCCTCTTCATACCCCAGCCAATGCATGACCAAGAGCATCACTAGCCCGGAAATCACCGGAACGGTAAAATTGTCATCGATTTTCCCGGAGAACGCTTCGGCCAATGTGGCCGCCAGTGCTCCAGCCAGCCCTGCCACCGTCGGCAGGCCGGGTATCAAAAAGGATACTAGAATC
>JAAEQF010000851.1 GCA_024231695.1 FCB group bacterium | reverse complement strand
TTATATTGAGAAGTAGTTTATTAAAAATCGTTAGGAGGTAGAAAAGATGGTTTTGGATCCAACCAAAATGGCCGACTGGGAAATTTCGCAAGAGGCCGAAAAATCAATGAAGACCAATGAGCAGTTGGCAGAAGAGCTTGGTCTTGACAAGCAAGAGCTTATTCCTCATGGTCACTATCTGGCAAAACTCGATTTCATCAATATCCTGAAGAGACTTAAAGATAAACCCGACGCCAAATACGTAGACGTCACAGCCATTACCCCCACTCCGCTGGGCGAAGGCAAAACGACTTCTTCAATGGGTTTGGTCGAAGGCATGGGCAAACGCGGCATTAACGTCATCGGCGCTATCCGCCAGCCCTCAGGCGGCCCGACATTCAACATCAAGGGAAGCGCGGCAGGCGGCGGTATTGCACAGTGTATTCCGTTGACCGCATTCTCGCTGGGCATCACCGGCGATTTGGACAAAATCGTAAATGCCCACAATCTGGCCATGGTTGCCATGACCTCCCGTATGCAGCATGAGTTCAACTACGATGACGCAATGCTGAAATCCAAGAACCTGAGACGCCTGGACATCGATCCCCGCAACGTCGAGATGAAATGGATCATCGACTTCTGCGCCCAGGCATTGCGCAAGATCATCATCGGAATCGGCGGCAAAATGGACGGCTTCATGATGGAGTCCGGTTTTGCTATCGCGGTTAGCTCAGAAATTATGGCATGCTTGGCCGTTACCACCAGCCTTGCAGACTTCCGTGAAAGAATGAAAAACATCGTTGTCGCCTACAGCAAGCAAGGCGATCCGGTCACCTGCGGCGATCTCGAAGTAGACGGCGCCATGACCGCATGGATGGTCGACGCCCTGAAACCTACATTGATGCAGACAGTCGAAGGCCAGCCGGTTCTGGTACACGCCGGTCCTTTCGCCAACATCGCAGTCGGACAGTCCTCAATCATCGCCGACCAGATCGGTCTCAAACTGGCTGATTACAATGTTACCGAGAGCGGCTTCGGCGCCGACATCGGATTCGAGAAATTCTGGAATATCAAGTGCCGCTTCAGTGGCCTGAAACCTCACTGCGCCGTACTCGTC
>JAAEQF010000850.1 GCA_024231695.1 FCB group bacterium | reverse complement strand
TACCAGAAGTACGTCTTTTTCCAGAGCGATAGTAATTTCGGCGGTGGCGTTCATGCCCGATTTGAGTTTGCCGTTGGTGTTTTCCACTTCGCTGCTGTCATCAAAGAGGGTTACGTTTTGTTCGATCTTGGCTTCCGGTGCGATGCGAATAATTTTACCTTCAAAAGTCGCCTGCGGGTAGGCCTCGGCTACGACCTTGGCCGTTTGATCGACATGAATCTTGCCCACGTCGATTTCGTCGATTCCGGCTTCGATATAGACTTGCATCATATTGGCGATATCGGCAATCGGCGAGCCGCCGGAGACATTGCTGATACCCGAAGCGATAATCTGGCCCTCTTCGACGAATTTCTGTAGGATAATGCCGTCGATCGGCGCCAGCACCACGGTTTCACTCAAGCGGGTACTGGTTTGATCGAGAGATATCCTTGCCCGCACCATTTTTCCCTTGGCCTGAGCCAGCGCCAGACCGGCCTGGTCGAAAACCTCCTCGGCAATCAGATTTTTCTCATAAAGCTTGACGTGACGGTCGTATGAATTCTGCGCCTGCGTCAATTCCGCCTCGGCTATTTCCAGGTTGGCTTTGGCCTGATCGACTTCGGCCTGAACGTCGGTCTGGTCCAGACGGCAGATGAGTTCGCCTTTGCGAACAAAGTCGCCCTCTTCCACCGGAATATCGTCAATCCGCCCCGAAGCTTTGGATTTGATTTCCACCCGATCAATTGGGATAACCGATCCACTGGCCGAAACCATGGTTTGAAATGTTCCGCGAGTGACCGTGAATTCCTT
>JAAEQF010000849.1 GCA_024231695.1 FCB group bacterium | reverse complement strand
TCGCCATTATGCCCAATCTCCGGTGTGAGGCCGAAGGCCGCCAAAAACGGGCTTCGCCCGTGGGCGGATTTATCTTTACTTTTACAAATTCGATTATTATATAAATACAGTGCAGGTAAATAACTCAGTAAAACAGAACAAGTTGGCCCACCTTAATAGACGGGGTACTTGGTAACCACAATTAATTAGGGAACAGACGTATGGAGATGAATGCCCTAGAGGTTATACGCAATGTTGCTCTGGAATGTCTGCTACAGGATCAGATTTGCGACCGAACACCGGACAATAGCTACTACGGATCGTGGGGCCGATCGACCCTCGATTACTGTTACCTGACTACTGAAGAGGAGCGCTGGACGCCAGGATGTGGCTCCATCACCCAGACGGCTTGGGCACTCCTTGGATTAAGGGGCCTGAAAGATCTCACGCCTGCTGAATCTTTACGTCTTGAATCTGCTGCTAGCCGCTCTGATCGGTACGTAACGAACTACATAGAATCTTTTCTGAGTAGTCCAGAGAGGGACCGGACTAAGGCGGCTAAGAACAGACATGCGGCGACGGCCTTGCTTGCCGATTTGATATTAGCGGATATTTGTCCTGCAAGGCGTCAGCGAAAGACACCGCGTCTTGACATATTTGAGAAGTATACAAGGTTGCTCACTGACCTAGGGCGGTACTTGGAGGAGGAATGTTCTGAGATGCGAGCTAGCCCGTCAGCCGAAGCTGCACTTGTAGCGCTCTATCCTCTACTGGTCCGCACCCTTTTACTCCTACCGGAGAAGAACCCTTTAAACGAAGAGGGCGGGACTCTCCATGCACTAGTCGATGTGTGGCAGGAACATGCCGTAGATGTTGTCACTTCGGCCACATATTTATTAGCTCGATTCGATCCGAAGACATCGCCGATTATATCAAGGCCGCATGTCTGGGCTGCGCTACTAGATGCAATGTCTATCGTTGCCGAAGAGGAGGATGAGGTCGGCATGGTCACACGGACCCTTCTAAGCGAAGTGAAGCATGACGCAGAAATTGGAGTGGCGATGATTGCCGACTCACCATTGCCTGTGGTTCGGAGTGGCTCCTTGTGGGAGCCGTGGGGGACTCTCTCGGTCTTAGTGCAGTTGGGTGCGAAACACACAGGGTTGGCGACTCATGTTGCGGAGGGCATTGTACAAGCGCTAGAAACCAAGTCAATTATAAAGCCGCGATTGCCTATTATTGGCGGCTGTACACACATTTGGTCCATTCTCGTGCGACGATCTGTGCCAATGGCAGCTGTACAGAAGGAGGCAAAAAAAAAGGAACTAGTACAAAGAGTAGCGCCCTTGGTGACCGCACAGGAGTTTGTTCCTGCTGCCAAGTTTGATTACATCCACTGGCCTCGTGGCGAGAAGGAGCGCATTGCCCGGGATGTGCGTGCCTTTGAGGTCCATCAAGCTTGGATTCGCGGTGGTGAAAGGGGCAATCCGTCGATTCCATCCCGGTTCGCCGCACTTTATAGGGGCGACCCAGCTAGCGAATTGGGGCTTACCAGGAACTCAAATTCGCGATGCCAGAGCCTCCTCTTGTCTGGATACAGCACGTCTGGAAAAAGCAAGGCGGCAGAGTTTCTGGAGCATCACGCGGGACTTGGTCGAATGGTCATGAGGGTAGTAGCAGGTGCGACTTGGGAACTTGGAGAATCTTGGGAGAAACCGTACTACAACGAAGTAACCGAAGCCTTCTTCAATGAGCAAAAGAATGAACTGTTTGGTGTGCATCAATTGCGTGGCGCGAGATTCGGATTTAGCACGCAGGATTACAATGATATACCGGAATCACTGATTCGGATTCTACCAGTCGGGTGGTCCCAGAAGGCGATAGTGGACGTTGATAAGTTCTGCCAGAGTCGAGGGGACGAATCAGTCCTTGTTGCTTTCAGGCCATCGGAAAGCATCTTAGAGCAACGTATCCGAAAAAGATGGGTTGGCGAAGACGTGCCACGGCATCTAAATAAAGCCAAGGAATTCTACCGATGCTTGCCCGAAAAAGCGATAGTCATAGACTCGAGCGGTCCGGAAGAAGAGATGTTCTGCGAACTGTTTCGTCAATTACAGGGCGTATTGACGTATGGAGAAGGTTACGACGTGGCGGTATCTTATGCCGGAACTCGCGATCAAATTGCAGTTGCGGAAGAGATAAAGTCGGCGTTGCGGACAGTGGGGATTACAGCGTTCGTTGCATGTCAAGATACTGCCCCGAATCGTAAACCCACTGCGCAGGGGAATATTGATCTAGTGTTCGAATTAGCCGATGTCATAGTGGTCATCTGGAGCGAAGATTACCCGATGAGGGAATTTTCACGCTACGAGTGGACACAATGGGTAATAGACAAATGGAAGAAAAACGATAATGGGGTAGTCTTTGTGGATTTCGATGGGTCACGGATGCCGCCAGGGTTTCACGAGGCTGCAAGCATCAAATGGGAGCCTAGTCAAGCAACTGCCGTTGCATGCGCCGTGAAGAATAGACTGAGACTCATCAACCGCTCCTGATGGATGGTGTCGGCTAGCGTAGGTAGATGTGTGGCCAACCATTTATTGTGAAGAATAATATCTGCCAGTTCAGAGTTACTAATTACTCAGTACCCCGCCCATTGGCTGGGCTTTGTTTTCTTCTGCTATCTTTGATCTTGAAATAACAATTCCCCCACAATACCACTACAAAATCCGAATACGCCCGCTAATGTGAAACTCTAACCTGCGGAGGTAGCTATGCGTATGTCCGAAGGGACATTGCCCCTTTTTGGCTGTTATGTGGATGGGCGGGGTTGCGTAACCCTGCGTCTAAAGACGCAGGCCACCCGTCTTTAAAGGCACCGCAAGGTAAAGGAGAAGGAGGAAAAACTTGGGGACCCCCTAAAAATGAGCAACCAAAGCCAAATAGCCAAAAACTGTATGTGCGACAACAATTTGGAGAACTTAAATTTCTCTATGGTGTATGACTTCTTATCAAATAATGGTTCACTCTCCTGCGGGCGCGGGAACCGCGCCCCTACAAATGGTTTTGGTCATCCACACGTCAGTCAGAAACAGGCACCGCCTGTGAGCGATAACGGTTTAAACCTTCAAAGAGAGAACACGTGTATGACTCACCCATCAGGTAGGATCAATCCAACCCACAGCAAGCTGTGGGCGACCCACACTCGTGTGTTTTTCGTTCGTCTCGCTTCGCTTGCCTCACCGTGGGCGCTTACTTGGGTCATACTGACGACAGTGAAAGAGTGGCTTTGCCACGCGACAGCGGAAGAGCAGGTGATACCTGCTATTTTTTGAAGTAGCCGGAGAGGATGTCGCGGAAGTCGGCGCGGTCGATGTCACGGTTTAGAAGACCCTGATGGGCAATCGAAATTTCACCCGTCTCTTCGGAGACGATAATTGCCAGCGCATCGGATTCCTCGGTCACGCCGATGCCCGCTTTATGACGCATGCCATACAGTTTGCGATAGCGGGGGTTGCGAGTCAACGGCAAAGTACAGGCGGCGGCCGAAATAAAGTCGCCGGAGATAATAACGGCTCCGTCATGGAGGGGAGTGTAGGGTGTGAACAGAGTCGTGACCACTTCGGCCGAAAGCTGGGCGTTTAGTACTTTTCCGGTTTCGATGAAATTTTTGAGCCCGACGGCTCGTTCGATAACCAAAAGTCCGCCGTATTTGAGTTCGGCCAGACGGATGGCGGCCCGATGAACCTCTTCGATAGTTTTCGAGCCTTCGTATTTACCAATTATCCGGAAAAGCCGGGAATGGCCCATCTGGGCCAGCATACCGCGCAGTTCCGGTTGAAAAATAATGACCAGGATAATAATACCGACTGTGGCCAGGTTGGTAAAAAGCCACATGAGGCCTTCGAGTTGAAACCAGAAAGCGAGAAAGGCGATGGAAAAAACGAGAATCAGCCCGGTAATCATCTGGGCCGAGCGGGTGCCTTTCATGAGGGTCATGAGTTTGTAGATGATATAGGCGACGATAAGGATATCGACCAGATCGACGAGGCGAAACTTGATAAAGTCGAGTGTAAAAAGCTCCATCTAAACCTCTCGAACCGCCGCGGCCATGATGGCGGCGGATCTGGTGCGAGCCACATCGTGGACTCGGATAATGTCGGCTCCGGCCAAAACAGCCATAGTGGCTACGGCCAGCGAACCGTCAATACGATCATCGCCCTCGGTTGCGGTCAGTTGACCGATAAACCGTTTGCGCGAGGCGCCGATCAAAAGCGGGCGGCCGAATTTTTTAAAACTTTTTAGATGTCGTATCAGTTTCAAATTGTCTTCCGTCCGTTTGCCGAAGCCGATGCCGACATCCAAAATCAGTTTATCCCCGTTCATACCGTGGGCCAGCGCAAAGTTGATACGTTCCGAAAAGTAATCAGTCACCTCTTTGATTACATCGTCATAATGCGGGCTGTCCTGCATTGTTTTCGGGCGGCCCTTGATATGCATCAGAATCACCGGGCAATCGAATTGGATGGCGATATCGGCCATCTTCTGATCGAAAGCCAGGGCTGATATATCATTAATGATATCAACGCCTTCTGTCAATGCCTTTTCGGCCACAATTGCTTTGGTCGTGTCGATTGACAGGGGGATTTTTGAAAATGATCTGATTTTTCGTATGACCGGCAGGACTCGTTCGAGTTCAGCGTCGGCCGCGACCGCTTCGGAGCCGGGGCGACTCGATTCGCCGCCGATATCGAGGATGTCGGCGCCTTCGTCGATCATCCGGCGGGCTGTCTCTAAGGCTTTTTGGGGAGTATCGCAGTGAACGGCAAAAGAATCGGGAGTGCAATTGATGATGCCCATGATCAGCGGGCGGGTCAGTTGGAGTTTTTTGTTGTCGGCCAGTGGAATGGCATTCATGTCACCCCTCCCCGGGGATGAACGTCAGGAGCGCAGATAGCGCCTGATCTTACTTGGTTCCTTTAATCAAAGCAAAAGCCTCGGCCCGGGTGGCTTCCTTGCGCAGACAGCCGCGAATGGCCGAGGTGATAGTCACCGATCCCGGTTTTTTGATACCGCGCATGGTCAGGCAAAGATGTTCGGCTTCGGTGACGATAAGAATCCCCTTAGGTCGGATGATTTGTTTCAACACATTGGCCGCTTCGGAAGTAAGAACTTCCTGGGTGGTGGGGCGGTGAGCCAGCGTTTCGATAACGCGGGCCAGATGTGAGAATCCGGTAATTTTGTTATGTCCCGGAATATAGGCGATATGGGCTTTGCCGAAAAAAGGCAGGAGATGATGTTCGCAGATCGAATAAAAGGTAATATCGCGAACGATAATTAGTTCGTCCCGATTGTCGGCCGTGTAGAGATTTACTTTTTGGCGCGGGTCAACACCGATTCCGGCGAAGGCTTCTTCGTAGAAATCGGCAACGCGTTGCGGCGTTCTTTTTAGTCCTTCTCGATCGAGGTCTTCGCCGACACCTTCCAGAATCAGCCGTACGCCGTCCCTGATTTTTTTCTTGTTAATCGGTTGGCGAAGCCTCTTCGGTTTTTGCTTCCGGTTCTTCCGATTTGATCCCGACGAGTTCGTCGATTTCGTTGCCATCCAGTATTTCCTTTTCCAGAAGAGCATCCGCCAGCAATTCCAGTTTGTCCATATTGGCCTTCAGCAGTTCAGTCGCTTTGTCTTCAGCTTCCTCGACAAACCGTTTGATTTCGTTGTCGATTAGATTGGCCGTTTCTTCCGAATAGTCGCGGGATTGATTGATTTCGCGGCCGAGGAAAACATGTTCCTGTTTTCGGCCGAAGGACAACGGGCCGAGTTTGTCAGACATGCCCCAGTTACAGACCATTTTGCGCGACAGGTCGGTGGCTTGCTGAATATCGTTGCCAGCTCCGGTGGTAAGGTGGTCGAAGACCAGCTTTTCGGCGACGCGGCCGCCCAAGAGAGTAATCAAACGTACTTCCAGATAATCACGGGGATAGGTATGCTTTTCGTCCATCGGCAGGTAATGGGTTACGCCCAAGGCCATACCGCGGGGGACGATCGTGACTTTGTGCACCGGGTCGGCTTTGGGGAGGAGTTTACCCAGAAGAGCATGACCGCTTTCGTGATAAGCGGTGAGTTTCTTCTCCTCGTCGGTAATCACCAGCGATTTTCTTTCGGCACCCATCATGACCTTGTCTTTGGCCTCTTCGAAATCGGTCATATGCACGGCATCCTTGTTCATGCGGGCGGCAAAAAGAGCGGCCTCGTTGACCAGATTGGCGATATCGGCACCGGTCAGTCCCGGAGTGCCGCGGGCCAGAACTTTCAGCTTGATGTCATCGGCCAGTTTTACTTTGCGAGTATGTACTTTGAAAATTCCTTCGCGACCGCGTACATCAGGTACATCAACCACAATCTGGCGATCAAATCGGCCGGGGCGCAGAAGGGCTGGGTCGAGAACATCGGGGCGGTTGGTAGCGGCCACCAAAATAACGCCCTCGTTCGATTCGAAACCGTCCATTTCAACCAAAAGCTGGTTGAGGGTTTGTTCGCGTTCGTCATGGCCGCCGCCCAGACCGGCGCCACGATGGCGGCCGACGGCGTCGATTTCATCGATGAAAATAATACAAGGAGCGTTTTTCTTGCCCTGATCGAACAGGTCGCGAACACGGGAGGCGCCGACGCCGACGAACATTTCGACGAAATCGGAACCGGACATGGAGTAAAACGGCACTTCGGCCTCACCGGCCACGGCTCGGGCCAAAAGAGTTTTGCCCGTTCCGGGTGCGCCCAGAAGAAGAGCGCCCTTGGGAATTTTTCCGCCCAGTTTCTGGAATTTACCGGCGTCTTTTAAAAATTCGATAACTTCGGAGAGCTCCTCCTTGGCCTCATCCGCCCCGGCAACATCGGCGAATGTAACTCGCGGGCGTTCGTCGGTAAACAGCTTGGCCCGGCTTTTGCCGAAAGAGAATATCCCTTTGGGGCCGCCGGCTCCGCCGCCCTGCATCTGGCGCAGCATAAACAGCCAGACGAAGATAATCAGAATCCAGGGGGCGATGGAGAGGACGATTCCGCCCCAGTTTAGATTTTCTTCGCGGGCTTTGATGGTCACCCCGGCTTCGTACAGCTTCCGTACCAGGTCAGGATCATCGACTACCATGCGCGATATAAATTTATTGTATTTCCCACTGCCGGTGGCGGTAGCTATCGTCATTTCCTCGTTGAATCGGCCGTTGATATTCTTGTTCACGAATTCGACCGAGGCGACTTTGTCATCATCAACATATCGGAGAAAATCGGAATAGTGAATGGAAGCCGAATCGACGTCGGTTTCATTGAAAAAGTTATAAATCAGGATAACCGTCAGCAGTATGACGAACCAGAAAATAAGCGACCGGCCCGGTCCTTTCCACGACAGCCCTTCCTTTTTTCCCTTATCATTTTGTGGCGTTTTGCCGGATCTTCCCGGTTGTTGGCCATGAGGACTGCGGGCAAAATTACGCTGGTTATCCATTTATATAATCTCCGCTTTCTTCGTCTTACTTATCAATTACTTTGCCGATAAACGGCAGGTTACGGTACATTTGGCCATGATCCAGCCCATAGCCGATAACAAAATCGTTGCCAATCTCGAAACCCGAATACTTGATCTCTATTTCCGATTCCCGTCGGCCGGTTTTGTTCAAAAGTGTAACAATCTCGACACTGGCCGGTTCCATTCTTTTAAGTGAGTCCAAGATGGAGCGCGCCGTGCGCCCGGTATCGACCACACCTTCGACCATCAGGATATGTCGGCCTTTGAGTGAAGCCTGCGGACCTCCGGAAAGAGTCAGTTCGCCCGGCACTGTAGCCGAACCATAACTGTGGGCGGAAATGAATTCCACTTCCGAGGGTACGTTAATCGCCCTAATCAGATCGGCCATAAAAACAAAACAACCTTTTAGAACACCCAGGAGCACCGGATTTTTTCCGGCATAATCAATGGAAATTATCTCCCCAATTTCCCTGATCTTGCTTTCTATACGGTCCTGGGAGAATAAAAGTTCGAAGGGCTGAGCCTTTAGATCAACTTCTTTCAATTTCAAGTTTCACCATCTTTTTGGTCTTTGAATCAATCTTAACTCTGTCATCTATTTCCACGCCGGCCAGCCAAACGATCCCGTGATCGTCATATAACACCGGTAACTCGTCACGCAATGGCCGCGGGTATTTCCTGTCAGTCAAAAAATCGGTCGCTTTTTTTGATCCCGGTCGCCTAAAGGGATGAAACCTTTCCCCCAGCTTTATGCCGTCGATATAAAGTTTGCCGGAAAGTTTGCCGGCATCAAGAAAAGCCTGCCGAGGCGAACCTTCCTTAATTATATTTACGTCACAGTTATCCGTAAATTCAAGGGAAATCGAGATTTTGGGGTACCTCAGACGATAACTTCCCGGAACAATAACCTCCTGCCTGATGAAACGTTTTTTTCGGCCATAAAGATACAGGCCATAGCCTGCTTTTTCGGCGGTCATCCCACCGGTAATCGACAGTCGGGAATCGCGGCCGCCACCAATCAGATCCAGAGTCCGGTCGATATCGGCAAAGACAATATCGGAGAGCCCGGCCCGGCTGAAAAAGCGTCTGACCAATCGCCTTAAAAGCCATATATCATACTCCAATATACGGGCTAAATCAAGTTTAAACTTGCCGCCCGGAGTCGTCGAAATCAACTTCCCGGATATACGCGAACTTTGCTTTTCCAGAAAGCGTTCTTCGTCGGCCAGAATCTCCGAAAATCTGATAATATTGCCTGCCGCCGATTCGGAAATTTCCTTTTCCAACAGGGGAATGACTTTATGGCGAATTCGATTGCGGGTATAGCGGGGACTTTGGTTCGATTTATCGGTCATATAGGCAAGTTTGTTTTTATCGAGCCAGCCGATAATCTGCTGACGGCTGAGGTCATAAAGGGGCCGGATAAACAGGTCGCGCCCCGCCGGCATGCCGATCAGCCCCTGCCTTCCCGAACCGCGCAGGAGGTTGAACAAAATCGTTTCGACTCGATCATCCCGATGATGACCGACAGCGACGGCGTCATAGTTTTCATCGTTGGCCAACTCGGTAAAGAACATATAGCGATAATTACGGGCGGTCTCCTCGATTCCAGTTTTTTGTTCGGCCGCCAAATCGTTGATATCGATTTCATTGTAATGGAAGTCAATTTGCAGGTCGGCGCATAAGTCGTCGCAGAAGCGAGCTTCCTTTTTGGCGGCGCGGGGGCGGAGTTTATGATTGATATAGACCGCAGCGAGGGACAGGTCGAGTTTATTTCGCAGACGATGCAGGATATGCAAAAGGGCGGTCGAATCGGGGCCGCCGGAAAGGCCGACGAGGATATGATCGCCATTGGCTAATAGTCCGTATTCGCTTATGGTCTTTTCGACGGTGGCTATAATCGAACTCTTTTTCGGTGCCATGATTCGCAGATCCTAAAATTCGTTATCAAGTTTTTAGTGAGTTTAATATAAGCTATCTTAATAGAGGGAGAAATTGTTTTTGAGGTGATTTGTAGAGCATATTTCCAATTCAGTCACTTCTACAACAACATATTGCACCCCAGAGATTGTTTGACTCAGGGGTTTTGATTAGGTAGTTTTAGCGCAATTACTTTGAACTCAGGCAAAAGGAACCGATTGTGGCTAATGCAACCGTGACTCAGCCCCAGGAAAAAGAGGGGATGTTCAAACAGCTGGCCGGTTTCGAACGGCCGTTCTGGATGGTCAACATTATGGAGATGTTGGAACGTCTGGCCTATTATGGCGTTCGGGTAGTCATTCCGATTTATATCGCTCAGGCCGACGAAATCCACGGCCTTCAGTTTTCGCAGACCGACAAGGGGCTGATTTTCCTCTGGTGGGCACTGGTACAATCGTTGGTGCCGGTGTTTTCGGGCGGTTTCGCCGATCGGTACGGTTATAAAAAGACAATAGCCTTTTCGATTATCATCAAGATTATCGGCTATCTGATGATGGCCACTCAGCGTGAATTCTGGCCTTTTCTTATCGGTTGCTGTGTTTTGGCGGCTGGAACGGCAATATTTAAGCCGGGCGTGCAAGGTACTCTGGTGCGCACGCTCACCAAGAAAAACTCCTCGACCGGCTGGGGTACGTTTTATATGCTGGTCAACATTGGCGGATTCCTCGGACCGCCGCTGGCTCATTTCCTTTATGGTTGGTCCTGGCCGGCGGTTTTCTATGGCTGTGCCGTAATCGTTTCGCTGAATTTCTTCATGCTTCTAACCTATAAAGAAGTTCCGGCTGGAGGTGACCAGACCGGGGGCGTCTGGAATGTGGTCAAGCTCACTGTCCGCAATCTGTGCCAGCCCAGACTATCGGTCTTTATTTTGATCATGTCCGGTTTCTGGCTGATGTTTATGCAATTGTTTGACATGTTGCCCAACTTTATTGTCGATTGGGTCGATTCCTCCAACATTGTGGCGGCGTTGAATCTGCCGTCATGGGTGACGGTGGAAACGGCGCGAGGAACGATGATTACTCAGGAATGGCTGATTAACGCCAACGCCGGTTTAATTGTTTTTGCCGTGGTCTTTGTTTCCTGGCTGGTGGCTCGGATGCGGCGCGTAAATTCCATCTTATTGGGAATAGCGGTATCGTCGATAGGTCTGATTGCGGCCGGGTTTACCATGTCGGGTGTTCTCTGTATTCTCGGTATCTTATGTTTCTCAGTCGGTGAAATGCTGGCCTCGCCCAAAATGAATGATTATCTGGGGGTTATCGCTCCGGAAGGTCAGAAGGCGCTTTATATGGGATATGCCAATATCCCTCTGGCTATTGGTTGGGCTTATGGCTCATGGCTGGGCGGAACAGTATATGACGAAATGGGGGACAAGGCCAACCTGGCTATCCGCTATATGACTGAAAATCTGAACGTCACCGAAGCAATCACTCGCCCGGAAGCGATGACTAAACTGCAGGAAGTGATGGGCATCAATGCCGCCGATGCAACGTTGCTTTTGTGGAATACCTATCATCCGTATGAATTGTGGTATCAGTTTGCGGGAATCGGTTTTGCCTCGGCAATTGGAATCTATTTCTATGCCAAGTGGGCCAAAAAATATGAGGCCGCCGACGTGTAGGATAGTTGAAAGTAATATACTTAAAAAACCCGTCCCGAATATTGGGATGGGTTTTTTTTTCAAGGAATTTTATTAAAAGTCAATTGACTATTCGGTTTCTTTGCGGCTTTTATCGGTTCTTTTCAGTTTGTGGCCGTTGCCGCTCTCGTTCTGATGACCGCAGCCGCCGCAATGTCCACACGATTTGATTTCCTCGGTTACGGCATCGACGGCGATTTGGGCCTCAATCGAAATCCGGCCGTTATCGGAAGCGATGTCGGCGATAGTGCAGAAATCTTTTACTCCGCCCGCTTCGTGGCCGGTGTAAACGCGCAAGAGAGCACTCAGGGCAATGAAATGTTTGAGGAAAAGGAATTGAAGTCGTTTATCGACCGTGTACATTTGGCAGAACCGTTCGCTGTTCATGGCAAGAATATCGCCAAATGGCCGCCCCTTGAAATAATCGAGCAATAACGATTCGCCGCCGATGGCGGCTCCACACGATTGCTTGACCAGTTTGTAATCGAGCAATTGTTCGTGGTCATCGAGGACCAGGCGTAAAGATTCTGTCAGGTTTTTGCAGGGCATATTATTTCAATCGGCTCATATAGTCAAAAGTCATCCTGGAGAATATAACAGTCAATACTTAGATTTGTTGCAGGTTTTTATGCGGTTTGGCCAACAGGTCAAAAAAAACGTTTCCGGCTATAAGAATTGGTGGCCGGTGCTAATCGCAGTCAGGGTCTTTTTCGAGAATTATATGCTGGCTGATCAGAGGATGCTCCAGGCTGCCGGTATATTCAAAGTTGAAAACAAAAGTTTTGAAACCCTCTTTTTCGAAATAAATATTATGTTCCTCGGCCGAAACGCCGTCCATTTTGAAATAGCCTTTGTGATCGGTGGTTGTTGAAAGATTGGCGTGTGATTTTTCGTACACTTTGACCCCAACCAGATAGACGCTGGTATCGGCCTCGGTTACTCGCCCGGAAAAAATAGTGGTTTTCCCCTCAGTGCCGCAGGATATGAAAATGGCGGTGCAGACAATAGTAGCGATTATTAATATCACAATTTTGCGCATAAATTCTCCCGGTTTCTTATTTCTACCCCGAATTTAATACCCGGATACAAAATTGGGTAGAAAAAAATGATGGATTTTCGGTTAGGAAGGGCATATTTTGCCCTCGCTGGATAGGATAGGCCAGTAGAATTTCATCTGAAGGACCGGTTTTATGTTTGTGGATTATGTGACTATTGATGTGAAGAGCGGCAGGGGCGGCGACGGTCTTATCTCTTTCCGGCGGGAAAAATTCATTGCCAAAGGCGGTCCCAACGGCGGAGACGGCGGTCGGGGTGGCAACGTCGTGGTTTTGGGCGATGAAAATATGCATACTCTGCTTGACTACCGCTATCAGCGTCATTACAAAGCCGAAGCGGGCAAGCCGGGCGGCGGGAGTTTGAAAACCGGACGCGGGGGAGAAGATGTTGTCCTGAAGATTCCGGTTGGGACAGTGGTTAAAAATTTAGAGACCGGCGAAGTGCTGGCCGATATGGATGAGCATGGCAAAACGGAAATTATTGCCGCCGGAGGCAAAGGTGGGCTGGGCAATGATCATTTCAAGTCACCCACCAATCAAACACCGCGAAAAGCCACGCCCGGAAAGGCCGGGATTCAAATAAAATTGACTCTGGAACTCAAACTGCTGGCCGATGTCGGACTGGTCGGCTATCCCAATGCCGGGAAATCGACACTACTGTCCCGCGTCACTGCTGCCAAGCCGAAAATCGCCGATTATCCGTTCACCACGCTTGTACCAAATCTGGGGATAGTCAAATTGCAGGATTATCGGACGCTGGTTATGGCTGATATTCCAGGTATTATCGAGGGTGCCAGCGAGGGGAAAGGGTTGGGTCATCAGTTTTTACGGCATATTCAGCGCTCGGCGGTGTTGCTTGTAATGATTGATGGATTTGCTTCCGACATCGACAAAACGTATCAGCAATTGTACCTCGAACTGGAAAAATATGATCCGGAACTGGTCAGGCGAAAAATGATTAAGGTGATCAATAAAACCGATATTATTGCCAAGAGCGATCTGGAGGACTTAAAGAGGAAGCATGGGGATTACAAATTCATTTCGGCTGTCACCGGTGAAGGGGTTGATGAGTTATTGAATCATGTGGCTCGAGCCGAGGAAAAAGACGATGACAGTTTTTGATTACGATGCCACGGCGGTGATTCTGGCGCTGGCTTCGGTTGGTAAAATCGGACCGGTCAAAATCAAGGCCATCCTGGTGCAAATTGATCATCCCACGGATATCCTGGAGTGGGACAGCGCCCGTTTCTGTGAAATCCCCGGTATTAGCGTTGAGTTGGCCGACAGGATTAAACGAAAATTAGATATCGATTTCGGCCGCCGTCAAATTGATTTGGCTGAGAAAAAAGGTTTTTCGATTGTCACCCTTTTCGATCCGGGCTATCCACCATCACTTCGCGAAATTTATGATCCGCCACCATTTATGTTTGTGGCTGGTAAGACTTTACCGGCTGATGAGAAAGCTGTGGCCGTCGTTGGTTCCCGGCTGGCTTCCGATTACGGAAAATCCACGGCCGAATCTCTGGCCAGGGCGCTGACGCGCCACGGCGTTACGATTGCTTCGGGGATGGCTATGGGAGTTGATTCGGCTGCGCATAATGGAGCGCTGGCGGCAGGAGGTCGCACAATCGCCGTTTTGGGATCAGGTATTGATGTCATTTATCCGCGCCACAATAAGGAATTATATCGACAAATTTCCGAAAACGGGGCCGTGCTTTCCGAATTTTTCCCCGGAACCGATCCTGATCCTCGACATTTCCCCCGTCGTAATCGTATCATATCTGGCCTTTCCAAAGCGGTAATCGTGGTTGAAGCCGGTATTAAATCCGGAGCTTTGCTGACGGCCGATTTGGCTTTATCACAGGGTAAAAAACTATTTGCCGTGCCGGGAAATCTGATGTCGAAAACATCGTTGGGCACCAATGATTTGATTAAATCGGGCGCCAGGTTGTTGACCTCGCCTGAGGATATTTTTTCTGTATTGCCGGAAATTAAAATTGATTATATTGCCCCGGAGCGAATAAAACCGGAAGATCTGACTGAGGGTGAAAACCTGATTTTTGAACGTTTGTCGGGTGTTCCGATGCAGATGGATAGTGTGGTTAGAGAGTGCAAATTGTCGGCCAGCGAAGCGACGGCATATTTACTGAGCCTGGAGTTGCGTGGGTTGATTAAACAATTATCGGGCAAGCGGTTCATCGCGACTTGACATGATTGAGAAAAAAGTTACGGTTACCAACAAACTGGGACTTCATGCCCGGCCCTCGGCAAAAGTGGTACAGACGGCGTCGAAGTTTAAAGCGGAAGTTTCGTTGACTCGGGGAGATATGACTATCAACGCCAAGTCGATGCTGGGCGTTATGGCTTTGGCCGCAGAATTTGGCACGATTCTTATTCTGCGAATTGAGGGCGAGGATGAAAAAGAAGCAACCAGAGAACTGGTTTTGCTGTTCAAACATAAGTTCAAGGATGCATATTGATTATTAGCCATTGCCAGGGGGCTGGTATTTGTATCGGTTGTTCCGACCGATAAAGGATTCGGGTATAATTATGGCCAAGGACAATATTATTATCAACGGTGTGCCGGTATCCGGCGGCGTGGCCATGGGCGAGGCCCAGGTTTTACGCGACCCGATGTTCCAGATCGTCCGGCGGACCATTCCGGCGGCTCGGATCAAAAGTGAAACGGCACGATTGGAAGAGGCTTCTCAAAAAGCGATTGAAGAATTAAGAATCGCTAAATTTAAGGCCATCAAGGCAGTCGGCGAACAAGGCGCCAGTGTTTTCGAGGCCCAGGTAATGATTGCTTCCGATCGCCAATTCTTGGACAGCGTGATCGAAAAGATCACCGTGGAGCGAGTAAACGCCGAATATGCTTTTCAGGAGGCGTTGGCCGTTACCATCAATCGGTTGAATGACTCGCAAGATCAATCCCTCCGGCATATGATCCATGATATTCGCTCGGTGTCGGAGCGGGTTTTGTCGTTTATGATGGGGATAGGTGATGGCCATGAAAACGGATTCGACCGGCCGACGATTTTAATTGGAAGAATATTCAGCCCCGGCCAGATAATGTCGTATGCCAAGCGTAATGTGGTCGGCTTTTTAACCGAAGAGGGCGGCCCGACTTCGCATATGGGTCTTATCGTCCGTTCGCTGGGTTTGCCGGCGGTTATGGGCGATTACAGTATTGGCGATGATATAACATCCGGGACACAGATTATTATCGACGGCAATAACGGCGAAGTCATTATCAATCCCGATCCGAACACCTGGCGCAATTATCGTCGTATTCGCCTGCGGAAAAGATCACAGCCGTTTGCTTTACTACTTAAATCGCGTTCCATTTCACCGGTTTGCAGCGATGGCCGCAAGATAAAACTGGCCGCCAATCTCGAAGTGCCTGGTTCGCTTGATGAACATTTGGTTCGACTGGGGATCGGTGTCGGTCTTTATCGCACCGAGTTTTTATATTTCAGCAAGCAGTCTTTTCCCGATGAAGAGGAACAATATGATGTTTATTACGGGATAGCCCGGAAGTTTAATCCTCTGCCCGTGACCCTGAGAACATTCGATCTGGGTGGCGATAAATACGCCAAAGAGCTGGGGCGGATATCCGAGGATAATCCGGCGCTGGGCTGGCGGGGTATCCGGGTTTCGCTGGAGTCGCCGAAGATGTTCCGTACGCAACTGCGGGCAATGCTGAGGGCTTCGGTTTTGGGCAATCTGAAGATATTGTTGCCGATGGTTTCCGATGTGGAAGAGTTGATAGCCACTCTGGATTTTATCGAAAAAACCAAGCGGGAGTTGAAGCGCGCGCATATCGATTATGACGACAATGTTCCGGTTGGGGTGATGATCGAGGTGCCTTCGGCGGCGATGTCGGCCGATTATCTGGCCGAAAAGGCGGATTTTTTCTCCATCGGAACCAATGATTTGATTCAATACACAATGGCCGCCGACCGAGGTAATCATCGGGTGGCCAAATATTATATCGGTCACCATCCGGCCGTTTTACAATTGATCGTCCGAACGATTCATGCCGCTCATCAAAACGGCATTCCGGTTTCAATTTGCGGGGAAATGGCCAGTTCCAAAACCATGGCCCCTTTTCTGGTTGGTCTGGGAGTGGATGAATTATCAATGAGTCCGACGCAATTGCCGGTGATAGCTGACTGGATTTCGCGCTTCAAGTATATCGATGCCAAACGATTCAGTTCGCGGGTGATGAGGTTGGGCAATGCCGAAAAAGTTTCCCGGGCGCTAAAAGAAGCTTATGACTATATCAAGCAGCAAAGAAAGGGAAGTTGGCTCGATGAGCAAACTCGACGACGTTAATAACATCAAGGCACTCGATCCGGACAATATGCTTGGGGCCATAGCCGGCCTTCCCGATCAGATCCAACAGGCTGCGCAGATCACAGCCGAGCCGGAATTAAATCCCGCCGACTTCAAAGGGCTAAAAAATATCATTCATTGCGGCATGGGCGGTTCGGCAATCGGGGGCGATATGGTGCGCTCGCTTTTGCAGGACAGCCTGCCCTGCCCGATGCAGGTTTGCCGTAATTACAATCTGCCCGAATTTGCCGGGCCGGATACGCTGGTAATTGGATCATCTTATTCGGGCAACACTGAGGAAACTCTTTCGGCTTTTGGCCAGGCTGCAGAAAAGGGTTGCCACCTTCTGGTTTTGACTACTGGCGGGAAAATCGGCGAATTTGCCAAGGAGCACAAAATCCCGACGGCTATACTCCCGAAAGGGTATCAACCTCGGGCCGCATTGGGTTTTTCCTTTGTACCGTTAATGCTGCTTTTTGAAAAAATCGGACTGTCAGAATACAAAAAGAACGACTTTTTGGCTTTGGCTGATTTCCTGAGCAGAAATGGAGTGGTTTTTAACGATGACGCCGATGCTGAAGATAATCCGGCCAAACAGATCGCACAAAGGCTGTACGGGCGCATTCCGATAATATATTCGGGCCCGGAATTGACTGATATGATTGGGGTACGGATCAAGGGCCAAATATGCGAAAATGCAAAAATGTTGGCCTTCGCCAATCAATTCCCGGAATTCAATCATAACGAGCTGGTTGGCTGGAAACTGAAAGATGTTTTCCGAGATTCTTTGCGAGTGATGATTATTCGCGACTGCGAGGATCATCCGCGGGTGACGGCTCGGATGGATATTGTCACCGGCCTTTTGGAAAAACAAAAAGTCGATGTGATCACGATAACATCGGAGGGCAAAAACCGGCTGGAACGAATGTTCTCGCTGGTGCAATTGGGTGATTTTATCAGCTATTATCTGGCGCTGTTAAACAAAGTTGATCCTACTCCGGTGGAACCGATCGAAAATCTGAAGGAAGCGTTGGCGAGGCTATAGCACACACGAGTGTGCTTTTAGTTCGGCGCGCTTCGCCGGCCTCACAGATCTGTGACCGCACCCCAGCGGCCACATCCCCAATAAAAGTTAATTGTTGTCTGCTGGTGGTCATTTTCCATATTTTTCCTGATAACTAAAATTAACCAGATACTCTGGAGGCAGGATATAAGATTTCTCAAACACAGCCTCTGTATGTCCGCCATTTTGATTCTGCCGGTAGGCTATTATCAGGGAAATGAAGATTCCTCCAAAGTGCATCTGGGATTAGCTGGTGGGACTGGACAATATGCGACCGTATTGCGTTCCTGTGGGGAGGTAACGAGCAAGGAGACGATGACCTATAAGGATGTCGCCGCAGGAGTTGAATACCGACCTGATTTTAACGAACCGATTGTTTTCGGTCTTCGCGCGGGTCACCTCAGTACACAGACGCAATATAATGTGCATTCCGGTTCTCGCCTCGACAACGGGTATATCAATCCTTATTTTTCGATAGAAGGCAAGTATGTCGGTTTTGGGGCGGGATGGCTGCGCAATATCGGACCGGTTCTCGATGAGAGTCTGCTGGATCTTAATACTGATTTCCGAAAATCAACGGATGTACCGTCGGGTCATCTCCGGTTGGGCAAAAGAAGTGGAACCTATTTTATTGTTTCCTTTTTTGAGGGCATGCCGATTGTGTCGGAATACGGTTATCTCATGACTGGAGTTGGTTATGGCGGGTCGTCAAAATGGGATTTCGTTGGAGGATTGTCGGCCGGGTTTTATGATGGAGCTGGAATTTTCATGTCCCTTAACCGCAAAACATCTCAACACGGCTGGCCGGGGATCGCCGTTAGATTGGGGTCATCGGAAGGCGAATTTGAGGGCGGGATGTCTTTCCACTGGTTCTTCCAGTTGAACCGAAAAAATTAGATTGGAGCGACAAATGAGTGATCGTATAAAAAAATTCATTGCCCAGCGGGAAAAACTCAACAGCAAAATTCTGGCCCGGGATAATATCAATATCAAGCGGTTTTTCGGTATCGATTCGGCTGTTTATCGCGAGGGGGCTCTGGACTGTAAGACCAAGGAACTCTTGGGATTAGTAGCCTCGGCCGTCTTGCGTTGTGACGATTGCGTTACCTATCATTTGACTCGCTGTGCCGAGGTCGGTGTCAATGACGCTGAAATGGACGAGGCATTGTCGGTGGCTTTGGTGGCTGGAGGTTCGATTACCATACCGCATCTGCGCCGGGCAGTTGATCTCTGGGAAGAATTACAGCAAGGATAGGGTTTGTCCACCCATAGGCTTGTTCCCTGCATAGTTTTATGTTGAATTGTTTCGCACAAATGGCTATTATGCAAGGCATAATGAAACCAATGGATTGACTTTTCGTAAGTTAAGATAAGGGCAAAAAATTGCCTGAAGATGACGATAAACTAATAGAAGGAGCGCTCAAAGGCGATCAGAAGGCGTTCAAAGGCCTGGTGACCAGACATCAGAAGTCGGTTTTCCATATAGTGTTCCGCATTGTTCGGGATCGGGAAACGGCCAATGATCTGGTTCAGGAGACCTTCATGAAAGCCTTTAGTTCTTTGAAATCGTACCGTTCCGAATACCGTTTTTCGACCTGGTTGTACAAGATTGCGGCCAATTCCTCAATTGATTTTTTGAGGAAAAGGAGAATCAAGGCTCTTTCCTTGGACAATCCGATTCAAACCGAAGACGGTCAGGTCGGCATTGAAGTTCCCGATTATTCCAACAGTCCTGAAAAGGAGCTGGTGCGCCGGGAACAGGCCGTGTCGATCAATGATGCTATCACTTCGCTGCCAGATAAGTATCGCCGGGTGATTGTCGCCCGCCACAGCGAGGAGAAGTCATACGAGGATATTGCCCGGGAAATGGGTGTGCCGGTAGGAACGGTCAAGGCCCGTATCTTTCGTGCCCGCGAGCTGTTGAAAAAGAGGTTGCGGGGCATACGTTAGGAGAAAAACCGGTGGTTTCAAAGCACGTCATAATCTGTCTTTTAACTGTAGCCCTTATGGCCTCCGTTGCCTATGGTGGCAAAGTTTATCGTTTTGAATATCAGAAAATTATAGAGGTTGAACCGGGGCTGGAGCTGACGATAAACAATGTCAGTGGCAATGTGATCCTGACTTCCAGTGACGATGGCAAACTCAAGGTTGAGGCGGTAAAATTAATTTATTCCGAAAGCCAGGAGGAGGCTGATCTGGTTTCCGATCACGTTCAAATCAGTGTCTCTTCGGTAAAAAACCATTTCACCATCGAACCGAAATTTCTTAAGATTCAAGACCGCTCGCCTTCCTTCTGGGAGAAAATCCTGGGCAAGTCGGGGGAGTCTTCTTACGGCTCAATCGATTTCGTGGTTTCCGTCCCGATTGACTGCAATGCTGACATTTACAACACTTCCGGCAATATCGAGCTGGCCGGATTGCGCGGAAGCATGCTTCTTTCCGGAACGGCCGGCGATATAATTGTTCGCGATGTTGCGGGGAAAATTGAGATTACGACAACCTCGGGCAAAGTGGATATGGGGGATATCGAGGGGAATATTCAGGTTAACGCCACCGGTTCGGATATTTCCTTTCATTCGGTTACCGGGGACATCGATATCCGTAATAGTTCCGGTAAGACGGTGGGCCAGTATTTAAACGGTGATTTAACATTGTCGCAGGTGACCGGATCGGTGGAACTGACTCGCATCGAGGGTGATATCCGAGTCAAGTCGAATTCCGGAAAAATCTCGGTCGAACAGGATTACGGTGCATTGGATATCTCGACCGAATCGGGGAATATTGCCATCAGAACCGAGTTAAATTCGGCCAAAGATTATTTTGTGGAAACAATTTCAGGATCGATAGACTTTGTTATTCCGGAAGCAACAAGTGGGCGGATTAGAATGGAAGCTGAATCGGGTGACATTGACACTCGTATTCCGATTTCGATTGATTCATTTTCCAAGACAAGGATTTCAGGCAGTTTTGGCGAAGGCGGGCCAAAAATAACGTTGGCTACAACCTCGGGAGATATTCGCCTGTCGGAGTATTAGGCCGACCGGGTAACAAGCGTAATGAGACGGATTATTTTCATATTTGCTTTGGTCCTTTTTCCGGCCGTTCTCGTCGGACAGGGCGACTCTGGCCAAAAATTCATTAAGATTATCCATACCGTTGATTTGAGCATTGCCGTCGATTCTTCCGGCCAAACCTGGCGATATGATAAGGAAGAGGGGGAATTCGTCCGGACTCGTGATTCAGATTGGAAGCGAGCCCAATCGGCCGGTTCGGATCGCCGCGATTATGACGAGGAAGATGTTCTCCTTCCGCCCGAAGTCCGCTGTACCAAAGTTATTGATGGTGATATCAACGAATGGTTTGATGATGTTGTCATTGAGATTGATGAGCGGATAGAAGGTAAAGTAACCTCTCGCCGTGATGTCATTGTCAAAGGCCTGGTAACCGGGGATATATTCAGCGGGCAGACGGTGACGGTGGAAAGCTCGGGTGAGGTACGCGGAGATATCGTGGCCAAGGAAATCCGGCGCGAGCGTGGTGGACGCATTCTGGGTCAGCGTGAAGAAGTTCTCATTCCTGATATTACTTTCCCTCAGATTTCGCAAAGTTCCGGAGGAACGGCCTCCATTCTGGTGATGGTTTTTCTGGTCTTTATCTGTTTGATAACCATCGCCCTGGCGCCTAAATATGTCGGCGTGGTTTTCGAGAGGGTGCAAGAAGAAGTTGTCAAATCATTTTTCTGGGGGCTTTTGGGTTGGTTTTCCATTCTACCTCTTTTTATTCTATTGATCATAACCATTGTTGGAATCCCAGTGGCCGTTCTGGTTTTACCGTTATTAATCGTGATTTGTATTATTGTGGCCTTTGCCGCAATATCAGTTTATCTGGGAGGTAGTCTGGCCAAGCGACTGTCCCTTCCATCCCACTCCCGCCATTTACTGGGAGTTTTCGGCACAGTGGCCCTGACTCTTCCGCTTTTAGCCGCTGCTGCTCTCGGATTCATCGGCGCTGAAGTACTAAGTATTCTTGGTTATGTATTTTTCGGTTTATTCATGTTTATCGCCGTAACCATCGGTCTCGGTGCTACTATATCCACTCGACTGGGGACGCGGGCTAAGCCGACAGGAGGCGCTCCCGGTACCGGGCCGCAGGCCGCGGTTCCGCCAGCGACACCGCCGACACCGCCGGTTTCTCCACCGCCGCCGCCCGATCCTGAGTCACCTCCTCTATCTCCGCCGCCGCCGCCGGTATCACCTCCTCCCCCTCCAACATAAAAAATTGCAACCGGGATACCCCTATAACCGTCCTATCAAGTAGAAGACTTAACCTTAACAATGGCAGGTAAACAATGAAGCGACTTGGTACATATCTGCTTATTTTCACTCTGGTTCTATTCTTGTGTGCGGTTGCCGGCGCGCGAGACATGCAGAAATTGTCCGAGGATATCCCGGCCGATTCCGAAGTGAAGACTATTCATCTCAAAATTGATGTTGGGCTGGCTACGCTGAGTTTGAAAACTCATGCCGGCGGAGATATGCTCACAGCCTACTCCAGGTATGACGCCGACAAGATCAAAGCTGATGTGGAATACGAGAAATCGGGGTCTGAGGCGGATATCTTCCTGACATCCGACCAGTTCAAAAAGAAATTTCATCTGGATTCCGATGACTGTCGCTGGAAAATATCGCTTTCTCGCGACTATATTTGGGATATCGAATTTGACGCCGGGTTTGCCGAATGTCGGATGGACCTTTCCGGCTTGCCGGTGGAGCGCCTTCGACTCGATCTGGGCGCTTCCGAGTGCCGGGTACAATTCGACGAACCCAATCCTGAACCGATGCGGAAATTTAGTGTCGATGCCGGGGCCGGAGAAGTGCGTATTCTCGGGATCGGTTATGCCAATTGTGATGATTTCAGTTTTGACGGCGGGGCGGGTGAATTTACATTGAATTTTGAAGGCATGATTGATGGTTTCCGCCGGGCTAAAATCGACGTTGGTGTCGGAGAAGTAAAAGTGGAATTACCCGAGGATTTACCGGTGCGAATTGAAGCCAATGAAGGCTGGCTCAGCTCCCTCAATGTTTATGCTGACGATTTGGACATGAGCATTGATGGGCTATTTGAAACCGGTGATTTCGACGAGGCAGAATACGGTTTGCAGATTGATCTTGATATCGGGATCGGCGAAGCTACGGTAACGATGGTGGACTGACCGGCGAGGATCGGGGAGGGCCGATAAAATGCTTGACTTTGGGCTCCCGAAATGGAAACTTATGGTTTTGATGGCAGAGATGTGCGCGTATAATCTATGAGATAAACAAGCGGCCTGCTTTTCAAAAACGCGTAAATTTCCTTAGCGGGGAGAAATAAATGAAACTTAGTCATCGCGAAGAAGGCAGCGTTACGGTTATTGAGCCGAAAGGCAAGATAATGGGTGGTCCGGAATCAACTGCTTTGCACGATCTTTTACATGAATTGATCGAAAATGATAGAAAAAGCATTGTGGTCGATTTGGGCAAAGTGGACTGGATGAACTCAACCGGGTTAGGGCTTTTGATTTCCGGACTGACGACGCTGAAAAAGGCGGACGGCGAATTGAAGCTGGCCAATGTGACCGAGAAAATCCAGTCGCTTTTGACCATAACCAAACTGGTGACGATATTCAAGTCGTTCGATACCGTTGATGAAGCGATCAGCTCTTTTTAAGCAATGATACCCAATGAAGGGTCTGGCAGGTTGCATCGCGGCCTGCCTTTTTTTTGAGAAGAACCATGAACAAACCAACTATTTTGCCAAACGGCATAATCATTCCCTCTTCCACCAATTTTCTGGCCGACGTGGATAAATATGTGGAGGAGAAGCTTTATGGGGCGCATGTTGACGCCTCAATCATCACCGACATCGCTATCTCGGTGTCGGAGTTGGTAAACAACGCCATTATTCATGGCAATGGCTCGAATGTGGAAAAACAGGTTGAAATCAATCTGACTGTCTCTGCCTCAGAGCTGAAAATATCGGTTCAGGATCAGGGTTGTGGTTTTGACTATGATCATTTGCCGGATCCAATTGACGACCAGAATCTTCTGCGCGAAGTCGGCCGGGGCCTGTTTATCGTCAAAAACTTCGTTGATGACGTCAAGGTCCTGACAACCCCATCGGGGGGTACGCGCGTGGAAATCGTCAAGAAACTGTAGCTTTATCGGACATTGAGGGATATGAGTACGCAACAGCTCATATTTACACTATTCTATTTTGCCTTTGGGGCAGGGTTGATATATCTCGCGGTACTGATTATCCGCGATTCGGCCCGCATTCGCCTCAACCGGGTGACTTCGGCCATGCTCTTTTTGGCCGGGCTTGGTCCGATTTTCATTGCCCTGGGAACGGTCATCTCTCCGTATCAGGCGGCATCGCCATTTAAAGAATCGTTTCTCTACAACCTGTTTTATATCTGGGAATTGTTTTTTCCGGTGCTGGTTTACTTTTCCTGGATATTCCCCTATGACCGATTGGCTACCCGACGCAGCCGCTGGCGCTATATGGTGGCTGTTCCGCACCTGTTCCATATAATTCTGGTCATCTTCTTTTCCGACACTGACCGGGTTCTGGAATTCTTGACTATCGAGTCCGGCGATGGCGGTTTGTTTAACAGTATCCTCGAACCGATCACCTCCCTGATGAAATGGATGATGATACCGGTGAGCCTGCTATTGGCCTCGCATAAAAAATTGTTTTCATTGGTCAATCTGGTTTACGTTTTGGTGGCCGTGGGCTATCTCTATCGGGGGATGCGGTTGGTTGAGGCACCACGTCTGCGCAAACAGGTGCGGGTAATCCTTCTGGGAACTCACTTCGCCCTCGGGCTTTATGTCTTTACTTTCATTTTGCCCAATCTGGTGCCGTTGGAGATATCCGAGACACTGAGTTCGCTTCTGACAGTTTTGGCTTTGGTCATGGGCGCCGGGTCAATAGCCTATTCGATCATCCGCTATCAATTCCTCGATATTCGCCTGATTATCCGCCAATCGCTGGTTTATACCGTCTCTTCAGCACTCCTGGTTGGTATCTATATTATCGCCATCACCAGATTGTCGAGTATGCTGGAGAAGTTCGTCGGTCAAGAGATTCCGCTTTTAAACATCGGCTTTATCGTCGTGGCCCTGATTTTCTTTCAACCGATCAACAATCAGATCGATAATTTTATCAAGCGGATGTTTTTGAAAGACAAAGCGGATTATCGCAATATCATGAACCGCCTTTCATCGCAGATCATTTCCATCCTCGATCGGCAACAGTTGTTCCGGCTGGTGGAGGATACGCTCAAGGGGAGTATGCAGGTCGAGGGCGTCGGTTTTGCTATATATGATGACGCTCTAAGCTCATATATTTATTTTCCTGATAGCGAGGCAGAGTCAACTAATTTGAGTAACACCGATTCGTTGCTGGGTGCTATCGGCCAGTTAAATTTGCCGACCTTTTTCGATCAAATTGAAACCTGGCATCTGGGCTCGCCGCTGGCGACGCTATTGCAGGTCAACAATACGCATATGGTAGTACCTCTCCGTGATCGGGAACATTTACTCGGTTTTATCACCCTGACCGACAAGATCACCGGATTCAAGTTCAGTTTTGAAGACAAGACGGTGCTGTCCACACTGGCCAACCAGTTGGTCGTGGCTTTGTCCAATGTGCGGTTTTACCGGGAGTCGGTGGTTAAACAGCGGCTGGAAGAGGAAATGAACCTGGCTCGCCAGATTCAGCTCAACTTACTGCCTGAAAACCCGCCGCACGGGACCGGGTATTCTTTCGAGGCCCACAGCCGACCGTCGAGAACGGTGGGGGGCGATTTTTACGATTTTGTCGATACGGGCGAAGACGGTAAAATGGCTCTGGTTATCGCCGACGTTTCGGGCAAGGGAATGCCGGCGGCCATGCTGGCCGCTCAGATTCAGGCCGTATTGCGCACCGAAGTCTGCAATTGCCGGGTGGTTCCCGAAACAGTTACCAACGTCAACAATATTGTTTCCGGGCTGTCTTCATCTTCGGGGAAATATGCGACTCTATTCTATGGCGTCTTTCATCCCGAGTCGTTTGAGTTTGAGTTTTCCAACGCGGGTCATAATTATCCTATTCTGATGAGGGCCGACGGCAGTTATGAGCTTCTGGAAACTGGCGGCACCATCGTTGGAGCATTTAAGAATAACGAATACCAATCCCAAAAAGTACAGTTACGACCGGATGATCTGCTCTTTTTCTACACCGATGGTTTGTCTGAAGCGCACGATAAAAATGAAGATGAATTCGGCGAAGATCGTATTATAGATTTCTTAAGGGAAAACCGACACAAAACGCCGGCCTATATCAAGGATACCATCTTGGGACAGGTCGAAGATTTCACCGTGGCCGATACTCCTGAAGATGACACGACCCTTATCATTCTCAAGATTCAATCGCGGGAAGTAGTATGAACGATGATGACCTGAACCATCTAATCAGCGGCCGTGAATTAGGGCGTTCCAACGATTATAACGGTTATAGGTTCTGCCCCCGCTGTCGGGCCGAACTGGTCATTGAAAAAGTTGAAGACAAGATTCGTCCGCATTGCCGGGAATGCGGTTTTATCTATTATCAAAATCCGACACCAGCGGCAGGGGCGATAATTGTCGAGGAAAATAAAATTCTTCTGGTTCAGCGATCAATCCAGCCGGGACTGGGTGACTGGTGCATTCCGGCCGGTTTCACCGAATGGACGGAGCATCCTCAACAAACGGCTGTCCGTGAACTAAAAGAGGAAACCGGACTGGAAATATCGGTCAAGTCGCTTTTTGATATTTTTTTTGGCATGGATGATCCCCGTACCCATGCCGTGTTGATTTTATATCTGGCCGATGTAGTCGGAGGCAGCCTGACAGCGGCCGATGATGCTCTCGACGCCCGGTATTTCGGGTTTGACGAAATACCGGCAAATATTGCCTTTCAGGCTCATATCGACGCGTTGGCCCTGTATCGCCGTCGATTTTTGGATCGGTAAAGCCGCATGCTTTTACGGACCATGATTTTTCGCTATCTGGTTCTGTTTGCCCTCATTCCTCCCGTTATCATGGCGCTGGTTTCCTATTATATGATTGCCCAGGCGGTTGATCAGGCCGAAATGATGCTGGCCTCATCCGCGCCGGATCGGACGATCAATTCGTTGCGTCTGATGGAGGATTATCTTCAGCAGTCAATTCGAGGAAATTTATCGAGTGCAGGGCAGTCGGACCGGATGAGAGATTCCGGGAATTTACATTGGCGGGCGATAACCGTCGATGGCGAGACGCAGGTAATTACCGAGTTGACTGAAATGGAAACTTCCATTCGATCAGTTTTGCTCGCCGGGCCGGGGCCGATACGCAAAGTGATCGGTACATCTCTGATAATTGGCTATGCGGAAGAAGCGGGCACGGGCCTGGTCGCCGGAGGTTTTATATTTGACCGGGAATACTTAAGTGGTTTTGAGGCGGCCTCGCAAAGTCTTAGCGAAAGCCGGGAATATAAAAATATCCTGCCAGCGTTCATATTTTTTGCCGGTGCGGCCCTGGCCGCCGTTTTGCTGGCCGTACTTTTGGCCGCCTATATTTTGTCACGACGCCTTTCGGCCTCGATAACAAATCCGCTGGAGCGGCTCGATCTATTCGCAGGGACGATGGCGCGCGGAGAGCTTCCGCAGCAACTCGTCCTTGCCGGAACCGAGGAGGTGGTCAATTTGTCGGCGACTTTCAATCGCATGGCGAATGATCTGGAGCAAAGTCGGCGGCGGCTGATGGCCGTCGAGCGGGTGGCTGCCTGGCAGGGTTTCGCCCGGAGAATGGCTCATGAGCTAAAAAATCCGCTGACTCCGATTTCGATCTCGCTATATCGGATACAAAGCAAATTGAAAGAAAGCGGCGGATATGACCCGTATGCTGAGGCATTCGAGGCGATTACGGCCGAGGTCGAACATCTAAGGCGGCTGGCGGCCGATTATTCGTCACTGGCCGGACTGCCCGAACCGAAATTCGTGATTTTTGATTTCGATCAATTGGCCGATGAAGTGTTGCGCTTGTTCGATGCGCAACTGGCAGAATTTGCTTTCAAAAATCTGTCGGCAAGGGAGACTGGTGAAATCAATGGCGATCCCGATCGTTTGCGTGAGGTGATGGTCAACCTGTTGAATAATGCCATGGCCTTTGCTCCGCCCAAGGGCCGTATTTCCATAAGTTGTGGCAAGGAAGAAGATTCCGTATGGTTTATGGTTGCCAATGAAAACCGCGATAGGGCGGCCGCTGAAGTCAATCTTCGATCGGCCAAGATGCCGTATTTCTCCACGCGCGAAGGAGGCAGCGGTCTGGGATTGGCCGTGGCCGAAAAGATTATCCTCGATCACGGAGGAACACTTACTCTCCGATTGCAGGGTGAAATGACCGAGGCCCGTTTCGATCTTCCGATGGACAGACCAATTGATGAGTAAATAATATGATACTTGTAATCGACGACGAAAAATATATCCGATCCTCGCTGGTGGGACTGCTGGGCGATGAAGGTTATCGGGCAGAAGCCGTGGAAACGGCCGAGGCGGGCGAGAAGATGCTTGACAAGGAAGATATCGAGTTGATCCTGCTCGATATTCAGATGCCGGGCAAGGACGGCATATCCTTTCTGGCGGACAATCACGACCGACTGGCGGGACTGCCGGTAATCGTCATTTCCGGGCGCGGTGATATTCCTACTGCGGTATCGGCCATCAAGCTGGGCGCTTTCGATTACATTGAAAAGCCGCTTTTACCCCAACGAGTGCTTTTGACCGTCAAACAGGCCCTTCGCTTTTCCAATACGGTTAAGAGAGAAGGAAAACTGGTCGGACATATTCTGGATAAATACCGGATTATCGGCCGGTCGCAGGCGGTTGTCCGGTTGCAGGAGATGATCTCGAAGGCGGCTGCCAGTGATTCGACCGTCCTGATCACAGGCGAAACCGGAACCGGCAAGGAATTGGTAGCCCGGCATCTGCATTATCTTTCTTTACGCAAGGCTGAACCATTGGTAGTGGTCAATTGCCCGGCCATACCGGAAACGCTCTTTGAATCGGAACTGTTCGGCCATGTCCAGGGTGCCTTTACCGGGGCCCATAAGGACCGCAACGGTCGCTTTGAGCAAGCCGGAAGCGGGACGCTTTTTCTGGATGAAATAGGCGAAATACCTATAACGCTACAGGGCAAACTTTTACGCGTGCTGGAGTACGGACAATTTGAAAAACTTGGTGCGGAGCAGACTTTGACCGCCGCCTGTCGTTTAGTTGTAGCCACTAATCGGGATCTTCTCGGAATGGCCGGCGAAGGGGAATTTCGCGAAGATCTTCTTTATCGCCTCAATGTGATCGCCATAAACGTGCCGCCGTTGCGCGATCGCCTTGAAGACATACCTTTGTTAATTGCATGTTTTATGAGTATGCGCGAAGCGGGAGAACTGTACGAGCTTTCGTCCGAAGCCATGGGTATGGCCGCATCGTTCGAATGGCCGGGTAATATCAGGCAGTTGAAGAATTTTGTCGATCAGCTTTTATTCGAGTGTGATCCAGGAGTGATTGGCCCCGATGATATTCGCCGGGTTTACCGGAGTCGTCAGAATTATAGCCCGGCTGCAAACAGTTCCGGGGAAAACCGCCTGAATGCGGCCGTCCGCCAGTTCGAAACCGGCTATTTGTCGCAATTGTTTCTCAAGCATAAAGGCAATATCGCAGCCATGTCCCGGGAGTTGGGTATGGACCGCGGCAACCTGTCCAAAAAGCTCAAACTTTTTGGCATCGTGTAATAAAGACTTCCTGTTTACACAGATAACGTGTAATATACACACGCCGCAAACGATGGTTTTTATGTAACATCCGGCGGTATATGGAGTTATTTTTTCGGCACGGCAGTTGTATAACAGAAAGACAAAAGAGGAGGATAAAATGAGATTTGCAGGACTACTGATATCGCTAACACTGACCCTTCTTTTGTCTGTTCCGGCATTGGGAGCTGATCCGGTATATAAAAAATATGAAAGCAAGAAGAAAGACAAGCCTCTTCTGGAACTGGCCGTGGATCGAGAAACTTGGACGGTGGTTCTATATGAAAGGGACGAGGTGCAATTCCGCGCCGAATATGCGGCTGACCTGGTTGAACACAAGGACCGATCGATTGTCATTGGCGAGGCGATACGTTTGGATAACAGTGGTTTTGAGATTTCCGGCCGGTTTATTCCGGTTGAGGATATCGGCACCTTACAGGTGGATGCTAATGACGGCCGAGGGGCGACGATAATCACTTTTATGAGTATCGATCCCAATCGGAAGAAACAGAGTTTCCGGAAGAACAGAGATCTAATCTCCTACTGGGAAACAATTGTAGTGGATGAGGATAAATTCGTTCGCGGTTCGGTAGTTGCTCTCTCCGGGGAAGTAGAAATTAACGGTGAAGTAAACGGCGACGTAGTGGCCGTCTTTGGCGATATTCGAGTCGGTGGCGATGCAGTGATTCGCGGAGACATAATTGCCATCAATGGATCGATTAAACTTGATCCAGAGTCGTCGGTGTATGGTTTGGTGTCGTCTTCCAAGGGGGATCATTCATCCCGGCGTAATCGCGCCCGCCGGTGGAAGAAGTTTGAAAACAACACCGATTGGATAGGCATTTGCTCCTATGATCGAGTTGATGGGATGACATTGGGCGGCGGTGTTACATATACCGATGGCGATTCTATTTTACCCTCGTTTGAGGCCACGGGCGCCTATGCTTTTGCTTCAGAACGCTGGCGCTATAATCTGGGGTTGACCCAAACCATAATCCGCGGCCCTGTCCCGGTGCAGATCGGGGGAAAAGTCTTCCGGGCGCTCAAGTCGGATGATGACAGGATCATCGGCGATGGTGAAAACATGATCTTTGCCCTGCTGGTTAATGAGGATTGGAAGGATTTTTACGAAGCCGAGGGCGCTTATGGTTTTGTTCGGGTCGGCTTTTTAAAATGGAACAGGCTCGAAATCGGCTATCTGTCGGAAACGCAAAACTGGTTGAAAGCGAACACCAAACTCTGGTCGTTGTTCGGTAAGAAAGATTTTCGAAGTAATTTTTCATCGGTTCCTTATGATTCTCTGCAGGCTCGAATTTCCGACTTCGATGATGCCCGGGTGACCAGTTTGACCCTGAAACTGTCCATTGATTCTCGCGACGATGAAAAACATCCCCAAAAGGGTTGGTACGGTTTTGCTGCTTATGAAGGTTCGCCCGGGGATTGGACCGGCGATTTTGATTTTGAGCGGACAGAGATTAAACTGAAACGATATCAACCGCTTAGTCGATACCTGTCGGTGAATCTTCTGGCCGCCTACGGCCGTCTCTCGGGTAGTCATATTCCTCTCAACCGCCGTTTCTTTCTCGGTGGACTGGGAACATTGCACGGTTATCGGCATAAGGAATTCATGGGCAACGAGTACATCATTATCAGCGGAGAATACCGTTTTCGCATTCCTCATTCAAAGATTAGTCCTTTGGTGCAGTATGACGGCGGTAAAATCGCGATCAAGGACAACCGGTTGGCTTCCGGGCAGAAATGGTATGGCGCGCTCAGTGTCGGCGTCGATATCAGTCAGAACCTGAAAATAATGATCTCCAAACGTCTCGATCGGGACGATGAGGATACTCGGTTTTATGCCCGCTTTTCGGCCAATCCTTTTTAACGGCCTTTGCGGATGTTTGGGATGAGGCGGGGAATTAATAGAACTAATCAATTCATTTTGTCCGGCCTGCTGATTATTATCTTCGTCGGGCCGGGCTTTGCTGCCGATAGCGAGGATCGGTTCGACTATGATATTTTCTGGATTGGTGATACACTGACCTGCTGGCTCGACCCCACTCCGGCTCTGACTCAGCAGAAAATGGAAGACCTGCTGGCCGGATTGGATATCTATTTTCAATTCGATATCAAGCTGGAAAAACCCCGAAAACTGTTATTCATGAAAAATATTATCCATCGACAGGCCGCTCTTTTAATATCCCATCAGCTGACCGAGGATCTCTATCGGGTCCGATTTTCCGGAACCGGCAACAAGGAATATGAATTCGAAAGTCAGCTACAGGTTTCCGATTTTCTGGCCGACTCCGTGGTTTTTGAATTAGCCGATAGGACCTTGATAGAGGATGCGGGCAATCCTCGCCTGGCTCTCACAATATCCTGCAAGTCATTACATCCAAGGGGCTTCTCGGGAGAACAAGAGGGTTTGCTGGACAGTCTGAGTCCTGGCCAGAGTGGCCAGAAAACGGTTTTTGACGAGGCCTTCGGCCTCTTTCTGGACCTCATTGGTTTTGGCAAGGCTAATTACAAGGTAGTCTCTCCGATCTTCAATCCTAATAATCTTGACAGTATTAACCGCTAATATCTAAGCTTTTTTAAACTAAGAGCCGATATAATAAATGGTTAGATGCATTTGCACGTGATGGAGAACATATGCCCAAGTCAGCCAATGAAAAGACAGACCGAGAAGTGGTGCTGGTCTCCGAGGACATTGAATCCGATGTTGGTCACACGACCGACCGTCTGGAAGTCGGCAATGTTCTGGCCGAGATGGAAAAAGCACTGAACGATATTGTCAGCGATAATCCACGGATTTCGCCCAAGACGGAAAATGGCACAGTGAGACTTGATGATCTCAAGGCGGTATTGGAGATCTCTCTGGCCATTAATTCGACGCTGGTATTGGATGAAATCTTACAGGTAGTGATGCTTAAGGCCGTTGAACTGCTTTTGGCCGAACGCGGTTTTGTCATGTTGTTGGGTCAGGACGGCTCGCTGCAATTCAAGACGGCTCATAACCTGAATCAGGACGAAATCTCTCAAGAATCGTTCAAAATATCCAATTCTATTGCCAATCGTGTGGCGCAAACCGGACGTTCGGTTTATACTTCCGATGCTCAGGAAGATGAGCGTTATGCCAATCAACAGTCGGTGGTTGAGTTGAACCTGCGCTCGATAATGTGCGTACCGCTTAAAATCAACAACCGGGTGATAGGTGTCATTTATCTGGATAACTCTTCACAGGCCAAACTTTTTCTAAAATCCGACCTGTTCCTGTTCGAACTTTTTGCCCAGCAGGCCGCCATTGCTATCCACAACGCCCAGTTGCACAGCGGGCTGTCCCGCCTGAAACAATATAATGAAGACATTATCGCTCAGTCACCGGTCGGTATTATCGTTATTGATTCGGACTACACGCTGATTACGATTAATGAGGCCAGTTTGAAGACCTTCCAAATTGACCGGACCGAGATAAATATGGCGGACGATAATGACCAGCGCAGTCGTTTATTTGACCTGATCCCGGAAAGCGAACAGCCCTCGTGGCGGAAAATGATAGAGATCGCCTTGGGCGGCGGTGAATTTCGTGAAGATCGGTATTTCCATAATACCGGGTATGAAGAAAAGGTTCTGTCGGTCAAAGCGACACCGACCAATTCTCTGCCGAGCAACAAATCCGGTGTGATTCTTGTAATTGAGGATGTGACCGAAAAAGTAGTTCTGGAAAAATATGTGATCCTTTCCGAAAAACTGGTGGCCAAAGGTGAGATGGCCGCCTCAATTGGACATGAACTGAATAACTATCTGACCATTATTTCCAACAATGCCGAATTGATGCAGATAAATATCGATCGTCAGAAGTACGATAAGATGCAACGCAACTGTAATCAGGTTGTGGAAAACATTGACAAGATGAAACGTTTCACCGACGGCCTGATGGATTTCTCCAAGCTGGAAACGGAGATGGTCAATTACGACATCAAGCATTTGATTGAGAATCTGTTGTTTTCGATAAAATCTCAACAGCGGTTCAAGGGTGTGAATATCAGATTGTCCTTTGATCCTGATCTGACCGAGATCAGCATCGACGTCGGCCAGATCCAGCAGGTTCTATTGAACCTGCTCAATAATGCCGTCGAGGCCATGCCTGATGTTGACGAACCCCGGATAGATATATCCTGTCGCTTTGACCATGATCGGGACACTCTTAAAATCGATGTAGCCGACAACGGTCATGGTATGTCCGAAGAGGTGCGTCAAAAGCTATTCCAAAGCCATTTCACGACCAAAAAGGACGGTCATGGGCTGGGACTGGCCAATTCCCGCAAGATTATCCTCAATCACAAAGGTGACATAACAGTTGACTCGACCGAGAATAAGGGGACGACGTTTTCGATAGTCCTGCCTCGCGACCACGATTAGCCGATTTGATGAGCGGTAACAATAATAATAAATTCCCCGAATGTTATCGGGACATAAAAAAAATCGGCCAAGGGGGCACGGCCGAGATTTTTAAGGCCAGCCTCAATGAGCTTCAGCGCCCGGTAGCCCTGAAGCTTTTTTTTGACCGGGCCGCAGTTCTTCTCGTCGAGCGCGAACAGGCGGTCGCCGGACGGATAAATTTCCCCGGAATAGTGAAAGTCGAAAAATCGGGTCAAGTCGACGATGGCCGCCCTTTCCTACAGATGGAATATCGTGCCGGAACGACCCTTGAAAATATTGTGGGCCGGGTGACCGAGGAGAAACTGCTTTCAACTCTTTCGGCCGCCGCGGTATCCCTCGAACAACTACATCGGGCCGGTTTCAGTCATAACGACCTTAAGCCATCCAATCTATTCGCACCGGAAGGATTTGAGCACGACGATTTTCCTTCAGATAGTTTGTATTATCTTGGACTGGCCGATATGTCGCTGGCTCTTCCTTTTGAGAATAATGTTGGTGGCTTGATCACCGGCACCGTCGGGTATATGTCACCTGAGATGATTTTAAAGCAGGAGATTACTCCGGCTTCCGATCTCTTTTCACTCGGGGTCATGGCCTATTATCTGGCCTGCGGCCGGATGCCATTCGGGTCGCCGGATGATGATCCACTGGAAGTCAATGCCTGCATTACCGAGGGAATCCGTCCGGAACTCTGCGGACCGGCGTCTGAGTTTTCGTCGTCAACAGCCGAATTAATAAAACGACTGATAGCCATCGGCCCTCAGGAACGTCCGGCCACCGCTTTTGAACTGCAGGATATGCTGGCTGATTGCGGATCTCCTTATCCTTTTCGCCAGGCAATACGTCCCCGCCATCTGTTATATGGAAATGAAATTGTCGATATTGCTGATCTGGAAAAGATATTCGGACCGGATTGCTTTTCCTCTGAGCAGTCGGAACTGATCAGTCAAGCCACAGCCTATGACCCGGCTGCCTTAAGGATTTTGCTGGAACACAATTTTCGTCAAAATCGATTCGCTCGTCTCGATCGGCGCTGGGGCTGGACAACGGATACGACCGAGGCCGTGGCTTGGCCTCCGGAACTGACTCGGTTTAGTCTGCGCTCTCTGCGCGGGCGTCCACATTCTCATATTTGTCTGGCTTTGGCGTTGGCTGTCGTGAATAATCCTAATCAGGCACGGATGGCATCGGGTGCAATTGCGGAAAATAAAGTTGCGGCGCAGAAATGGTGGATGGAAATTCCGGAAAAACGGCGTTTTGTCATGCTTCATTCTCTGAACCTGAGGATGTCCGCTTCGACCAAGAATATCCTTTCCGGACATTTGGCGGAGTTGTACAGTCAAAGCGATGATCATACCGGATTGACCGGGAGGCTTCTTTATGATGCCGATCGCTTTGCCGAAGCTGTCAATTATTTGACTGAAGCGGCCGTGATCGAAGTCGAGGCGGGCCGGCATAAGCCAGCGCTCGGTTTTTTGCAGATGGCCGAGGACGCGGCCAGACGGAAAAGCGACAGTAAGCGACAGGTTGAAGTGGTTATGCGTCGGGCCAGGCTATTGAAAGAACTGGGACAATTGACACCGGCTCGCGACGGGTATAATCATGCAATCGAGTTGGCCGAAAAAAACCACCTGGATAATTATCGAGCTCTGGCTTACAAGGAATTGGGTGATATATTCAAAGTCCTTTCCGATTATAATTCCGGTATAGCCGCCTTGAACCAGGCGCTGGAATTGTTCCGCAATCTCGATGATACCCTGGAACTGTCACGTACCCTGAACAATCTTGGCAATATCTACTGGGTGAGCGGGAAAAACGATCAGGCGTTGGAAGAATATAAGAAAGCTCTTGAAATCCAAACCAGGCTTGATTCCCGGAAAGATATCGCCTCCAGCCTGAGCAATATCGGATCGCTATATCTTATCAAAGGCGAGTATGACGAAGGTATCGGCTATTTAAACCGATCGCTGACCATCAAGGAAAAATTGGGTGACAAGGTTGAATTGGCCCGTACATGGAACAATCTGGGCGTAGCCAATCATCTCAAGGGTGATCTGCAAAAAGCCCTTGAGGCGTACAAATATTCATTGCAATACAATCGTCAAGCCGGGGATAAGCATGAGCAGTTGCTAAATATCACCAACCTGACCGAAGTGATGGTCATGGCCGGCCGCTTGTCCGAGGGGCTGACTTTCTTAAAAGAGGGTTCGATTCTTGCCGACAAGATTGATAACAATCACCATCGCAGTACTATCAGCCAGTTAACCGGGAGCTTGCTGTGTCGTATGGGCTTTTATGGCGAAGCGGCATCAAAGCTGGAGACCTCTTTACAGATTGCCGAGCAGTTGGATAATCGTACGCTGATTATCGGAGCGCTGATCAGTCTGGTCCGTTTGTCTTCTGTGATCGGTGACAAAGATTCTGCCAAGGAATACCGGGAGATGGCTCAGAGGGAAGCGTTGGCGATTGGTGATAAGAATGCTCTTTTCCATCTGGCGCTTCTGCAGATGGAATTGACCGGCGAGAACGGACAGATGGCGCTTGCCGAAAAACTATCTCGGGAACTCGAAATCCCTCGAGAAATCGCCCTGTATAATCTAACCTGTCTGGAAGTTGAAAACCACAACCGTCTTGACAATACGGCAATTGACTATTTAAAGGAAGCGGATCATTATTTTTCGGCGGTTGCTGACGATATCGATCTGGCCCGCTACAGCATAGCTGCCGGCATGTATTACATGTTATCTGGTGATCGTAGGAGAGCTGCGGAAATGGGGGAAAAGGCTCTCAAACAGGCTCAAGCCCTCTCTCTTTTACCGGAGCAATGGCAGGCATCGGCCCTTATTTCGGAGATAATGTTTGCTGAGCGAGAATATGAAATCTCATTCCGTCATGCCTTGAAAGCTGCCGAGATATTAAAGACAATAGCTTCTCGCATGGGTGAATCGGAGAAACTGGCCGGATTTTATAACGATCGACGGATCGTTGATCTTCTGGGAAGAATTAAGTCATTGAAAGAAATTATTGCCAATAAAAAAGGAGTTGCCCAACAGGCAACTCCCCAATAGTGTAGTCATGGAGCAGGGGCGAAGTTTATCAGCTTCACCGCCCCTGTTCTATTGCCCGCCCATGCTCACCTGAGCCGGGGCGATTTTCTCCTCGAGCTCCACAACCATCAGTTTATATTCCTTCACGTACTCACCTCCTCGTAAAATGCGGAAGGTTTCCCACTCACACCAATGTGAGCAGGTATATTAATGCCTTTTGGTATGCCTCTGTTGTAATACCACTGCAAATAGAATGTCACATCCCTATGACATACCAATCCATATACGGGAAAAATAATAAATATGTTGCAGATGTCAAGCGATTTTGTCTTTTTAAAATTATTATAATCTGACAACTGTAGTCGATATGCGACCGTCGCATACTATATGTGGTATGCGAGCGAGCCTATTACCACCATGACCAGAATTCGACGCGTATAAATGCCTTAATCCGTTCAGTGATTATAGTGAATAGCGAAGCCTCTCCGCACGACACTTTGGCATATCCGCTCATGCCATCGCGCAGGAAATTATCGTTGTTATCCAGCAGAGCATAGACTTCAAAACGAGCCCGCGTATCGTTGTAGGAACCGGCGTTGGCCGAACCGGCGATATGAGTAACTTCGCCGATAAAGAGACTGTTTGGGAATGATCGCACTCGTAGTCCGATTTCAGCGCCTGATTTGACGTATTCCAGATAATTGTCGGTGATTGGAATGGCTACTTCGATCTGCGACATATCGGCCACTTTGAAAAGCAGATTGTTGCGATACAAAGCAACCAGTTCACCGTCGATTGGGGAAGTTATAACCTGCGCCGCTTCCTGAGTGGTCAGATAGTTGATATTGGCTTCCTGAGTAGTGATTTTCGATTCGATAATGGCTACTTCTTCCGGTTTGGGCGGGGAGGTCAGGAGTCTTAATCGTGCTTCGGATTCCTCCAGAAGTGATTGGGCAATAGTAAGATCAGACTGAGATTTTTCAAGCTCCCGGTTCGAAATCAGCTTTTTTTGAAAGAGTGATTGATTGAGACTTATGTCGGTTTCCAATTGGCTGACGCTGGCTTTAGCGGCATTTACCGCGGCCTCAACGCTTTTGATTTCTTCCGGCTTAGGCGGGGATTTGGCCAGGGCCAATTCGCCCCGCAACCGTTCCAGTTCGGCTCGGGCGGCCGAAAGCCCGGTTGAAACCTGCGTGGAGATGATAGCTGCCAGCGTGTCGCCTCGTTGGATAATATCGCCCTCTTTAACCAGCGGAGTCAAACGCAAGACCGATAAATCACCGGTGGAAAGCTGGATATGTTCTGTAACATATTTGCGCGAATGTCCGCCGATGCGATGATTCAGTTCCAGACGACCCTGCTCGGATAAAAGGGTTATGGTATATTCGGCCGAGGGGCGGACCAGAACCGAGCCGCCGACCTGGCGGGGGAAGGAAACAACGAATAGCACCAGGATCAGAAGGACGGCGAATATTCCACCGACAATCAGATTGCGTGGTTTTGAAATCACGGCCCGAAGCACCTCTCGATTAAAAATAAACCGGATCGTTCGCATCAATGGCGTTTTGAAAATAACAGTCAGTAGAATCAAAAACAAGACAAATCCCGTACCGCCCAGATTATCCACCAGGAAACGGTAGGCCAGAGTGGCCATATATCCAATCAGACCAATGCTGTAGATTGCGGCCAAAACGGTGTAAGTCAGGAAAATGCGCTGCCTCTTCCGGTCGCTTTCGGTCGGGATTGTGTCTATTCCGATCAGGTTCTTGATGCGCAGTCGCAGATAATCAAAGGAAAGCTTTCGTAAATTGGGAATGTTGACTATTTCGGACAGCAGATAATAACCATCGAGTTTGATCAGTGGATTTAGATTGAACAGGAGAGTGAAGAGGCAGACATTCGCCGTCAGCCAGAAGAATTGATTTATAACCGTACCGATGACGGTCATCCGCCAGCCGAAAACGGCGGCGGCAAAGATAACCATCTGGAAAAACAGTCCGGCCCAGATTACAGCCAGCCGCGATGATTTGCGCTTGAACATCCACGAGTCAGACAGATTACTGTAGAAACATATCTGGAAATAAAGCAGCAAAAAACCCATCTCCTTGACCTGACCGCCGAAGAATTTGCAGGTCAGGGCGTGAGCGAACTCATGCATGAGGATGAAAACGGCAATGGATAATAAAATGATCAGGATCGATTCCAGATTGAAGAGGTCGGCAGGAGTAAAACGGAAATATTCAAAATTGGCCGAATAGGTATAAACTCCGGCGAAAACAAACAGGATCATCAGGCTCATTCCGACGGGAGTGAAAAGCGGTCGGAGCGGCCGAAGCATCATATCCAGCATACGGTCGGGATCGAAAGCTTTGAGTTTGA
>JAAEQF010000848.1 GCA_024231695.1 FCB group bacterium | reverse complement strand
TTTCAAATTTGTACCGATTTCGTCAGGGCTTGGATTCAAGCTCCCCCGGTTGCAATATATACCGCATGGTGCAAAGACCCTGATGTATAGTTTTCATATTTTAGAATTGTTTTATTGCAGGGTTTGAAAAAAATATAAGTTATTAGAACCGGTGAGAAAAAAGCAATGGTTCCTGGATTTGAAAAACTAATTGAAAGCCGCATCCTTGAAGCAAAAAAAAAAGGAGAATTTGACAACCTGCAAGGTTCAGGGAAACCTCTTGACATTGAAGATGTCAGAGGAATCCCTGAAGATCTGCGGTTGTCTTTTAAAGTGCTGAAAAATGCCGGTTATGCTCCTCCTGAAATTCAGATAAAAAGGGGGGGACAGCCCCCCCATTTCTTATTCATATGGGTCCGGACGATAGCCACCGTACGGTTGCGGATCATAGTTAGTAGTTTCATACATCCAGTCCAGTACTTCATAGGCCGCCTTTAGGGTTCTATAAACAATTTCAGCCCTGATTGCCCATCTAACAAACTGATCCAACAACTTAATCAATCCCGCCCACTCATCGTAACTTGGATCATCATTTTTGCTCAGATTGAGTAACATATCAACATCAGAATGATCAAGCACTCCAGCCTGCAATAATTCATTAATTGCATCCATCGGCGGTGGTGTCAACTGGCTCACTGGTATTGGTGTAGATATACTCGATGTTGTCCTTACATCATCAATTGACGCCAGACAATTACCGGACAGCAGTGATACAAAAAGCATCACGATTCCTATAGTAATGGTGAACTGTTTCATTGCTTCCCTCCTTACGTATATAGTCGGTTACTATTATCCAGTCAATTGTTTATTGACCCGTTTGGCGATAAAGGGCAGTCTGTCATCCCCCCGGAGGGGCACGGGGGTAAGGGTTGATTGCTCGCATTATCAGTTATATCCACTTCTTCAAAACATGATATGATGACTCCGCCGCACAATATCCGGCGTAAATTTCTTCATCCTCACCCACCGGGGGAAAGGCGAGGGTAGCCCGTACCATCCTCGCCCGACCCGGCAAGTGAGGAGAACACACACCCTTGCGTAAAGTGTGTTCCGTTGTACTCTCCGCGTCGTTATGTTTGGGCAGGAGGAAGAGAGATGGAGAATCACCCGTCGCATAACCGACACGGTGTCTATAGGGAGGCTCGAAGTTCCTCACATGCCAGAACCACTATCAAGAATCGTGCCGGAATGCGTTCGCATTCTCAACAAAATCATAAACGCCTGCCATGCAATGCGATATTGACTGAAAATAATCTGATTTAAATCAGGCGGGCCCGGTGGGTTACTCTGACCTTACGCACGAACTTACGCAGGCTTACGCACGAACAATTATATCGTTGAATTGTAAGGGATTACAGCTGCGTAACTTTACGCAGGCCCTGCGTAATATTTCAAAAACTTACGCAGTCAAAAAGGACTTGTCATAACCCATGACATAACCTACCTTTACATTCACATCAGGGAAATCAGCATCAAGTCGAAATATGTGATTGTCTAAAAAGGATTGTACGTTAAATTCGTACATACACAATATGACTGACAACAATGCTCAAAACGCCGATCTGTCGGCCTTGAAAATTCATCGCGACCATTCCAAGCCACCGGGCCGGTGGAAGAGGTGGTTCCATTTATTGTGGCTGTTGATACCGGTAGTCCTTTATTTCGGGTATCAGATCGCCGTTCAGAAAGCGACGCCATCCAAAAAAGTCCGCGTCGGTACGGTCAGGATGATTACCGGAACCGATGCCGTGGCCGAACTGGTTGCCACCGGATATGTTGTGGCTCAAGTCAAAGCGGCGGTGGCTTCCAAGGCCACCGGCCGTCTTCGCCTTCTTAATGTCGAGGAGGGTGATGGCATGCTTGAAAATGAAATCATCGCCGAACTGGAGAACGATGATATCCGTGCCGCCCTCGATATCGCCCGCGCCAATCTCAAACTGGCCGAAGCCGATTCGACCGCGGCCGGGCTTGATTTCCGTCGCCAGGAAATGCTTCTTAAATCAGGGCATACAACTGAATCCGTACTGGAACAGGCTACGGCCGGATACTATCGTGCTCTGGCCTATGTCGAGGCGATGGCCGCCGGCGTTACCGCCGCCGAAGTTGATCTTGACAATACTTACATCCGCGCTCCATTTGACGGCACAGTACTGACCAAACATGCCGACGTTGGTGAGATGGTCACCCCGTTCGCCTCGGCTTCGTCGTCCAAGGGCGCCGTGGTCACTATGGCTGACATGAGTTCGCTGGAAGTGGAAGCCGACGTTTCCGAGTCTAACATTCATAAAGTACAGGTCGGTGCGCCTTGCGAAATTATCCTTGATGCCTATCCTCGTCAAGTTTATACCGGTGCGGTCAAAAAAATCGTCCCCACCGCCGATCGGGCCCGGGCGACAGTAATGACCAAAATCGCTTTCGATGCCATTGATGACCGCGTGCTTCCGGAGATGTCGGCCAGAGTCAATTTTCTGCCGGAAACCGACGCCGAGCAGGAAGAAATCGAACCGGTTATGATCGTTGACAACGATGCCATTACTCAGCGCAACGGCCGGACGGTTGTTTTTATCCTGGCCAATGATCTGGCTCAGGAAACACAGGTACAAACCGGCAGACAATTGGGCGACGTCACCGAAGTCGTTTCCGGTCTCGACGTTGGCCAACAGGTCATTCTTTCTCCGGCCGGAGGTTTGAAATCGGGCGAGAAAATGGAAATCACCAATTAACATGCAGGATGGATAGTATGGCCGAAGCAATAGTCAAAGTCAGTAATGTTACCAAAACCTATTATCGAGGTAGTCTGGCCATCCCGGTTTTACATGATATCAACCTCGATGTTGATGAGGGACAGTTTCTGGCCCTGATGGGCCCCTCCGGATCGGGAAAGACTACGCTTTTAAATCTGATCGCCGGAATCGATCAGCCATCAAGCGGGCAGTTGAGCGTGGCCGGTGAGGATATCAGCCGACTGAATGATGGAAAACTGGCCAACTGGCGTTCCCGACATATCGGTTTCGTTTTTCAATTTTATAATTTGTTACCTGTCCTGACCGCCTTCGAAAACGTCGAACTGCCGCTTTTGTTAACTAAACTATCGCGCAAGGAACGAAAACAGCACGTCGAAACAGCGTTGTCTATTGTCGGGCTGGCCGACAGGATAAAACATTACCCCCGGCAACTGTCCGGCGGTCAAGAACAACGAGTAGCCATCGCCCGAGCTATTGTCTCCGATCCCACACTGATCCTGGCCGATGAACCCACCGGTGATCTGGATAAAACTTCAGCCGAGGAGATCCTGACTCTTTTGTCCCGTCTAAATTCCGAATTCAACAAAACGATCATCATGGTCACTCACGATCCGCGCGCCGCGGAGACGGCAAAGGTCATTCTTCATCTGGACAAGGGAGAGCTTGGCCGATGAAATTAATAAAGTTGATATCCAGGAATTCCCTCCGCCGCCCGCTGAGAACTTTTCTGACCATCCTTGGTATAGCTCTGGCGGTGATGGCTTTCGGTCTGATCAGAACTTTCATCGTGGCCTGGTATGCCGGAGCACGTGCTGCCGCTCCAGACCGGATTATAACTCGTCATGCCGTTTCCATCGTCTTCGAACTTCCGCTGGCCTATAAAGATCAATTGCAAAAAATAGATGGGGTCAAGAAAGTGACATATGCCAGTTGGTTTGCCGGGATTTATATCGATCCCAAAAACTTCTTCCCTCAGTTTGCAATGGATCATGAGAATTTTTTGGATATCTATCCCGAATTCATTGTCCCCGCTGATCAGTTGGAGGCTTTCGCCAAGGAGAAGCAGGCTGTAATCGTCGGTCAAGGCCTGGCCGATCGGTTCGGATGGAAACTCGGTGAAAAAGTGTCATTGATTGGAACGATCTATCCGGGTACTTGGGATTTTATTATCCGTGGGATATACACCGGCGAAACCGAGGATACCGACGAAACCCTTTTCATGTTCCGATATGATTATTTTGACGAGGCCCTGAGGCGGGATTCCCCCGGTCGGGCCGGTCAAGTCGGCTGGTACGTTTTGCAGATAGACAATCCCGACCGATCGGCTGAAATCGGCGCTATTATTGATAAACGCTTCGACAACTCCTTGGCAGAAACTCGGACTGAAACGGAAAAAGAATTTCAGTTGAGTTTTATTCAACTCTCCGGCGCTATTATTCTGGGTCTGCGCATTATATCCTATTTGATCATCGGCGTCATCCTGATGGTCCTGGTCAATACCATGGCCATGACCGCCCGCGAACGAGTTTCCGAAAACGCTTTCATGCGCACCCTTGGATTTCGAGGATATCATCTGGTCGGACTAATTCTGGGCGAATCTCTGTTTATTGCCACAATAGGTGGATTTTTGGGCATGGGTTTTTTAATGTTGGCCAGTAATCTGGCCCGGATGGCCCTTAGTCAGTTTTTTCCCGGCTTCCAAACCGATACATTGACTTATGCCCTGGGATTGATTGTTGCTGTTTTGGTCGGCCTGGTGGCTGCCGCCTTTCCGATTCAACGGGCTTTGCGAATTCGTATCGTGGATGGCCTGCGCGTGGTGGATTAAGAAACGAAGGATTATATCATGATACCGGTCAGCTATACTATACGAAATATCGCGGGTCGCAAGATCACCTCCACTCTAACTATTTTGGGTATCGGCCTGGTTGTATTCGTTTTTATCGGTTCACAAATGCTTTCGGCCGGCCTCGAGGAAACTTTGGTCGCCACTGGAACTGATGGCAATGTAATCGCCATCCGCCAGGCTTCACAAACCGAAGTCATGTCGATCATCAATTATGATCAAGCCCAAATCTTCAGCGCCTCACCTGAAATCGCCAAGGATGAAAACAGCGAGTACCTTTACACCAACGAAGTCTATGTTCTCATAAACGTCTTTGGCCGAGACGGCGGTGACGAAGCCAATGTGGTCGCTCGCGGAATCACCGACAAGTCTTTTGCCCTGCGCCCGATGATCAAACTGGCTGAAGGACGGATGTGGCAGGATGCCGGATCGGAAATCATCGCCGGCAAATCGGCGGCCGAACGCTTTCTTGGCTGTGGACTGGGCGAAACCGTACGGTTCGGTGCCCGTGACTGGACGGTAGTGGGAATCATGGACGCCGAAGGCTCGGCCTTCGATAATGAAATATGGGGCGACATTAATCAACTCTCCGATGCATTCCGCCGCCCCATTTACTCCTCGATCACTATCCGCATGAATGATACGACTCAATTCGAATCTTTGAAAAAGAGAATCGAAGATGATCCTCGCCTGCCCCTCGAACTCAAACGCGAGAAGGATTATTACAAAGCCCAATCAAGAACCATTTCCGCATTCCTGAGCATTGCCGGAGGTATGATCAGTTTTATCTTTAGTCTCGGAGCCGTTATCGGCGCCATGATTACAATGTACGCCGCCGTGGCCAATCGTACCCGCGAAATAGGAACCCTGCGTGCTCTGGGATTTGGCCGCCTGTCCATCCTGACCACTTTCCTATTCGAATCTATCCTGATTTCCACCGCCGGTGGCATCATCGGACTTTTGGCCGCATCATTTTTACGCATGTTGCGCATTTCCACCACCAACTGGGATACGTTTTCCGAAATCGCCTTCAACTTCGACTTGTCCGCCAGTATCGCCCTATCGGGATTGATGTTTGCCGCCATAATGGGTATCATCGGCGGCTTCCTTCCGGCTGCGCGCGCGGCCATGTTGAAAATTGTTGATTCCCTCCGCAGCGCATAGAATCACACTAATTCCGATAGCTTTAACGTATAATAGACTATAGTAGCCCACCCTATATTATTTTAAGAATATGCCGATTTTATATTGCAGTGAATTATTGTTTTTGGTAATTATTACTTGATAGAGAACTACAGCCCGCATTATTATATTAAGGAGTTGACATGGTTCCTGTCCGTCCGCTCAATTTGTTTCTAACTAATAAGGCCGTTTTTGTCTCTATAATAGTATTTTTAATATCGTTTACTCCGGCCATGGCTGAAGATGCCCCGGCGATCGATGATGAAACCTGTCTTGACTGCCACGAGCAGTTTGATCGCACACTGCGCGCCACTCCCCACCGGCTGTCATCGGAGATTAACAATCCGGCTGTTGTTGTAGCTTGCGTCGGTTGTCACGAGGGAGCCGAAATGCATCTGGAAGATCCGGATCGTGGAACCATTGGCAATCCGGCTCTTCTTTCCGGGTCAGATGTAAGAGATATTTGCTTTGATTGTCATACGGCTCACATCGAGCTCGATAATTATGGTTTCGATACCCACACAGTGGATGAAATAAATTGCGGCGAATGTCATCAGATTCACGGCAGCAATCATAAATCGCTCCGTGATAACCGCGCCGACTTCTGCCGGATATGCCATGAGGAAAAAACATCCGGCCTAATGGCCGTTTCCAATCATCCTGTAAATCAGGGCAACCTGACCTGTCTCAGCTGTCATCGTTTTGTCAAACGACTGAACGACAACCTCGCCTACGATCAAGCTGGAATCTGCCGCGATTGCCATCCTACTCAGGCAGGGCCGTTCATGTACGAGCATGAAGCAATAAACGCCTATGCCGTTGAAGGCGGCGGCTGTGTTGTTTGCCATGCTCCCCATGGCAGCGCCAACAACCGCCTGTTGCACCAGCCCGACCGGCAACTTTGCCTGCAATGTCACTTGCCCGCGGGACATCAAACCGCTCACGGCGGTATCTGGAGTGAATACGACTGTCAGGTGTGTCATATCGAGACGCACGGTTCATTTGTCAGCAATCTGTATCTGGATGAAAACCTGCCGACCAAGTTGGGCGGGGATTGTTACAACACGGGGTGCCATAGTCTGAACCGCTAAAGGAGTCGTCATGAGGCGAAAACATATAATGCGATTGGTACTTGGTCTCGTGCCGGCCATACTTTTAGTCGGGCCGGTCTTTGCCGATGGCGGCGGAAATATCCGCCTCGGCTATGTAATCACCGATGAGGAAGGTCACCTGGGCGTCAATCAGGAGACATTCAATCTGTATGACGGCCCCGTCGTGTCTATCAACGATTTTCAATATCAAACTACCAGTGGCTTCAATTTCGCGGCCGACCTGAACCGGATGGCCTTGAACAATCGCAACCTGCGGGCGTCGGCTTCCAAAGCGGGACTTTTTGGTCTGACCCTGTCGAATAATCAATACCGGCGAACATATGATTTCGAAGGCAACAGATTTACCCGGCGGCGCAACACGGCCGCTCAGGCTCACTTCTATCCTATGCGGAAGATTAAGCTGTTCGGTGGTTACGGCCGAACCGACAAACACGGCGAAAATTTCCATGTTTTTCAACCGGTCAATGATACGGTCATCACGGCCACAGACTATACCCAAACAAGATTCAATCTGGGGGCTCAGGCCAGTTTCGATCAAGGCCATTTGCGGACCGAATATCGCCGTTTGGATTTTACCGATGATGCCTCCGGCGGCGACGACCGCCAAAGCGATGTTTTCTCTCTGCTGGCTTTCGCGCCCCTTTCCAGGTACAAGCAGGTCGTTTTATCGGGTGGCTATAATTATCGCCGCGACCGCCATGAATCGAGTGCGGTGGAACTGACTACCAATCAGGGCTGGGGCGCCTTCCGGGCCCGCCTGCCCCACAATTTTTCCACCGAGTACAGATTTCTCTTCGCCCGCACCGAACAAAACACAACTGAGGTGGAAACCGACAATGTCGTCAACACTTTCTCAATCAGCCGCAACTGGACAGCCCGCGGCGGTTTGCGTATCGGCTATGAAAACAGGATCAGCGATGATCTGATCGATCGCACAGTAGCCAACAGCATTCTCTTCTCCGGCTGGTACCGGATAAACAACGCCTGGCTATTTCGTGGAAGGTTCTCCACGCGCGCCCGAGACGTTAAAACCGGAACGACCCTGGTCGGCGATGAAAATTTCACCCGCCATCAACTCTCGGTCAAATATCGACAGGAAAGTTGGGGAGATTTGACTCTTCGCTATCAGGGCCGGATCAAAACCAACGTTGATATCAACACGCGGATCGAATACAATGCAGTCACTGCCGCCCTGAATCTGGTGCAGCCGAAATACGGACGGATGAACTTGACCTATACCTATTATCTGGGGCAATTCGAAAACCGATCCACAGCATCCCCGGAGGAGTTTGAATTTTCCGACCATGTACTATCCGGCACCATCCACCCCGCCACTCACGGAAATCTGGAAACATCTTTCGGAGCAACCTATTACCGCAGTCGCCGAGATCGTGACACGGAAAAGTTCTCACTTGATTTCGGCGCGCGATACGAATTTCCAATGGACCATATTCTCGAACTTCGTTATCGGGTTTGCAATTTCGACGATTTCCAGGTTAGCGACCGGTATTACACCGGGAATATTATAGATCTGAGCATTATCAAGGGTTTTACACTATAGAGAGGTGTCGTCATGAAGACAATCTGGATTTGCATCATAATGTCAGCGCTTATACTGCTTGGCATTACCGGATGCGAACGGAAAGTGACCAATGAGGTTACCAAAATCATCGCAGCCGACGATGCAGCCTACAAAGGCAGCGAAGCCTGTCAGGCCTGTCACTCGGAAATATACGCCGATTTCAGAAACACCGGTCACCCCTTCAAGCTTAACGAGGCTGACTCGGCCTTCCTGCCCATTGGCGCATACTATCCCTATGCTACCGTCCCTCTGCCATCGGATTTGTCTGAAGCCGACGTCAGTATGATCATCGGTGGCTTCCGGTGGAAAGCCCGCTATATCGATAACGAGGGATATATCCTCACCGGAGACGAACGCCAGTACAATTTCGCCACCGAGGAATTCGTGGCCTATTCCGGTTCCACCGCTCCGCGCAAACCCTACGATTGCGGGCCCTGCCATATGACCGATTATGAATCAGGAGGGCACCAGAACGGCATTGAAGGCCTGGTGGGTACCTGGGCCTTTAACGGTGTCCAATGTGAAGAATGCCATGGCCCGGGTGAATTGCACATCGGCGATCCAAGCAATGTCGGTATGGTCATTGACCGCTCCGCTCAGGGCTGCGGTAAATGCCATATTCGCGGAGTAGAGTCTGAAATCCCGGCCAGTGGGGGGTTTATCAAGCATCACGAACAGTGGAACGAAATGTTCACCACCAAACATGCCGTATTGGACTGTATTGACTGCCATGATGTGCACAAGGGTCTCCATCCCAACAATCCCGAACGCGAAGACGCTATTATTAACAAATGCGAGGATTGCCATTTTGAGGAGACCGAAAGCTTCGTCAACAGCTCCATTAACCACAACGGTAGTTCGGTCGGCCCCGATTGTATCGACTGCCATATGGCCAGAGCGGCCAAATCGGCCGTGGCTCTCGGCCCCTATGAAGGCGACATTCGCTCGCATCTGTTCCGTATCAACACCGATGCCGACGCTGAAATGTTTAATGATGCCGGAACTTTGGCCAATGGTTATCTGACCTTGGAATACACCTGTCTGACCTGTCATGCCAGCGAGGACAAAGCCTGGGCCGCCACTTATGCCGAATCCGTTCATGCCGATGACGACGATGATGATATGGATTATGTTGGAAGCCCAACCTGTGAAGCCTGTCATTCCACCATATATGCCAATTTCAGAAATTCCGGCCATCCCTATAAGCTGAATGATGTCGATTCGGCCTTCCTTCCCGCCGGGGAGTATTATCCCTACACCTCGGTGCCTCTGCCACCGGATTTGACCGAAGATGATGTCAGCATGATTATCGGAGGTTTCCGTTGGAAAGCCCGTTATATCGATAATGACGGGTATATTCTGACCGGAGATGATCGGCAATACAACTTTGCCACCGATGAATTTGTAGCATACTCCGGCTCCACCGCGCCAAAGAAGCCCTATGATTGTGGCCCCTGCCATATGACCGACTACAAGAGTATCGGCAACCAAAACGATAAGGAAGGATTGGTCGGAACCTGGGAATTTAATGGCGTTCAATGTGAGGAATGCCACGGCCCGGGCAACAGACATGTCGCCGATGCCTTCACTAACAAGATGACCATCGATCGCACCGCCGAACAATGCGGTAAATGTCATGTCCGCGGTGACCCGGCCGAAATTCCTGCCAGCGGAGGCTTTATCAGGCATCACGAACAATGGAATGAGATGTTTACAACCAAGCACTCGTCGTTTGACTGTGTGGATTGTCATGATCCGCATATGGGTCTTCACGCCGACAATCCGGATCGTGCCCTGGCCATTAAGATTAAATGCGAAAACTGCCATTTTGCCGAAACTCAGAGTTTTATGGCCACGATTATCGATGATCATATAAGCGATTCCGATGGCCCCGGATGTATCGACTGCCATATGCCGCGGGCGGCCAAATCAGCCACCGGCGACCTGGCCACTTTCACCGGCGATATCCGCTCTCATCTGATGCGTATCAATACCGATGCGGATGCAGAAATGTTTAATGCCGACAGCACTCTGGCTAATGGATATCTGACGGTTGACTATGTCTGTCTGCAGTGTCATACGGGCGAGGATAAGGCTTGGGCGCTTACTAATGCCGGAAGTGCGCATAATTCCTCGGCCGCTGTTTCTAGTAGATTTGAAGGGATCAGTCTGAGATAGGTTTGAAAAAACACCTTTGTCCAAAAAGCGGCCCTTTCATGTGTTTGAAGGGGCCGCTTTGCTTTTTGTATAGATTGCGTATTTTTACTGCAGGATAATTATATCGATACGGCGGTTTTTGGCCCGGCCTTCTTTGGTTTGGTTTGATGCAATCGGTTTATCCGGGCCGTAGCCCGACGATTGAATCCTTTCGGCCGGCATCGACAGCGACTGCCGGAGATATTGCATGACGGCTATAGCCCGGTTTTCCGACAGGCGGCGATTGGTGGTCAGATCGCCCAAATTATCGGTGTGCCCCTCAACCAGCAATTTCGATTCGGGAAACATCTCGATGATCTTTTCCACTTTGGCCAATAGCGGCACATGATTGTCCTTGATATCACTGGAGCCAACATCGAAAGACAATCCGAACAGGCGCATGACGACATCATCCGAAGGTGAAAGAACCACTTCGCATTCGGAAGGATTCAAGGTCGAGCGAGCCGTTTTGATCTTTTGTTCTTTCTCCAGCCTCTTGTCCAATTCGCCGGCCACCGATTCATGTTCTTTTTCCAATATGGCCAGTTCTTCCTGCCGCTGAGCCATATCGGACGTCATGTCATCCCGTTCGGACAGCAGCTTAACTACGGTATTATCGATTTCCCCGGCCAGCCCGGCCACATTGGACGCCTCCGATGAAACGCCGGCTTTTTCCAGCGTAGCCCGCAACTTCTCGCCAATGGCGTCGATTTCAGTATCGAGATCGGCTCCCCCGCTTTTCATGGCCTCGATCATGGCCACGGCACTGTCGGCAGCTGCCAACGGCCCCATATCAAACGGTAATCCGGTCAGCCCCAGGCTTTCTCCGATCCTGTTCATCTGAATTTCATAAACCAGCATCAATCTTTCCCAGGCTTGGTCGTTGCGCTGCAGCGTCCGTACCGATTTGGCTATACTCGAGGCATGCCGGGCTTCATACTCGGCCAGTGTGGCCGCCACTACCGATTCTTCACGTTCATAGCGGTCGCCAAGTAAAACTCGATCCGCATCAGCCATAGCTTTGCGGGCTTTGTCCAGTGTCGCCAATGCATACTTGGTCGCCTCGTCGGCAACAGCCTTCTTAATCAAAGCGTCGGCGTCACCCATAATTTCCTTGCGAATCGCCTCCATCTCGGCAGTGTCATAAAGCGATTCGGCCTTGTCGGCTTCTTTCAATCCGGATTTGACATTGCCGCCCTCGATCTTGTCACATCCCTTGATAAACTGCAATTCAGCCTTGCGCCATAATTCTGGTACATGCCCCGGCGCGCCCGCCTCCTTGGCCTTGTTGCGCGGAGCAAGATACTCGGCCAGAGTCAGTTTGGCCAATTCCGTAGCCTTGAGCGCATTTTCGGCGTACTCACTCGATTCGGTGATATACTTGTCGATTATTTTCTGCTTCTTGCCGGTTCGAGAAGTCTCCTGAGCTTTGTTAAAAGCTCTTTCGGCCTTGGCATAAGCCTTTGGAGAAAATACATCTGCCTCGACCGCCCGGGTCGAGTCAATCAAGGTCGTCAGTACTTCCAGATCGTCGGCCAGAACGGCCCCACTCGCCAAAATAAAAACCGCCAGGGCGCCAACTAAAAGACATTTTGTCTTCACAATATTTTTCCTTCCGCTTTGCACGATTTATGTTTCTACATAATGTCTTAGTCGGTCTGTGGCAATAGAAAAGTAACCCTTATCCACAGGCTTATATTTGCCAATCGATAGAGATTTTTTTCGACAAACCGCTTGTATTCGGCGGTCGGCAGGGTTTAAATTCCATAAAAGCCCATATCCATATGAGATCAGCCAGATGCAGAATTATTATTCGGCCAAACTTTCGGCCCAAAAGCTCAAAAAATGCTATGATATAGCTTCTCCCCGGATTATCCGGTACCTTGAGTCCGAAGTAGAATTCGTAGCGGAACATATCAAACCAAATGGCAGTGTCCTGGAACTCGGTTGCGGTTACGGCCGCGTTATCGAATCATTGGCCTCAAAAGCATCCTCCATCGCCGGTATCGATACTTCCTTGCCCAGCCTTCAAATGGCCGCCGATCTTATCGACAGTCAAATAAATCGCGCATTTTTTCAAATGGACGCCGCCTCGCTCGGATTCTCAGACGACGCTTTCGATCTAGTGGTCTGTATTCAAAACGGACTGTCGGCTTTCAAGGTCGATCGCCGGAAGTTGATTGAAGAGGCGCTGCGTGTTACTCGTCCCGGCGGCATGGCCCTTTTTTCCAGCTATGCCGAAAAATTCTGGCCGGAGCGTTTGCGCTGGTTTGAACTTCAGGCCGAACATGGCCTGCT
>JAAEQF010000847.1 GCA_024231695.1 FCB group bacterium | reverse complement strand
GAGATAGATACTACCACCACCCTAGATCTCACGTTGACTACGAGAGCAGATGGTTGACTGACGCCCCCCACGATGTTGTCGAGCATGTCGACCGTCACGAGACTGCTTACGTTCCCCTTGGAGGCGACTATGTTGATCACGGATATGATTACGGATACGGACACGGATACTACGGTCACGGGTACAGACACGGTCACCACGAGCCTCGTTACGGACACTCCGAGATTCACTTCGATACCCACCACTCAACCCATATCGCTCCCGAGCATCACTAACGCGACTGGGAGGAGGATATTAAGCCTACTGTGAAGCACGCCCCCAAGTACCACGAACCCAAAAAGCATCACAAGACTGTCGAACACAAGACTCATCATCATGACTACGAGCCCGTCCATCACGAGTACCGCACCTATCACTCAACCCCTCACTACGATTCTCACCACGACACCACGGCCTACGACTACTCCACTGACCACCGCGAGCCCCACCACGGTGGCGAGCACCGCAGAGGT
>JAAEQF010000846.1 GCA_024231695.1 FCB group bacterium | reverse complement strand
GTTGTCCAGGAGCTTGACATAGTCATCGGCTATAATACTGATGGCGCCGGCCTCTCCGGCATAAAAAGGGCTGGGTGAAGCGTTTGAAGAGGAAATTGACGCCCCGTTTTGGAGTTTAAGCCGGGCGACATCCAATTTGATTTCCCCCGCATGACCAGCGCCTTTGCTGGAAGTGTTTATGACTCCCCTATCTAATAAAATATACTCGCTTTCAATGAGTACGTGCCCCGCGTTTCCCCCAAATTTTTCCGGGCTCGTAGAGAAGGCATAGACGCCGCTAAGCTCCCCATTGCTGCTTTCACCGGATAAAGTGGCGGACTCCACGGCCTTGATCTCAATATCTCCTCCGAGACCTCCTCCATTTGTGTTTGAAGCAATTCGACCACCGTCATTTAACGCCATATTATTTGATTCAATAGAGACAGAGCCGGCGTTCCCACTATAGCTCTCATGGCTCAAGGAGTTGGCATAAACGCCACAACCAGCCCCAGCGCTGTTTTCACCGATCAAGGCAATGGATTCATCGACATCTATCACTATGTCGCCACTCCTGCCGCCGCCATGTGTGTCCGAGGTGATTTGAGCGCCATCATTTAACACGATATCATTTGCTTCAACAGAAATACTGCCGGCTCTTCCGCTGTCGCTTCTACTGCTCTTAGAGGAGGCGTAAACGCCGCTGCAAGCCCTAGCGCTGCTTTCGCCGGAAAAAGTAACGGATTCCTCCACGTTGATCCTCACGTCACCACCCCGGCCGCCGCCAAGTGTATCCGATAAAATCTGAGCGCCGTCATTCAAAGTGATATCTCTTGCTTCAACATAGATATGCCCCGCATTGCCGCCATTGCTTTGAGCGCTCCTGGAGGAGGCGTTAAGTCCTGAAACTTCACCGGAACTGCCTTCACCGGAAAAAACAACGGATTCTTCTACATCAATAACTACATCCCCGCCTGCGCCGCCACCCTCCGTAAGCGAGTGAATACGAGCGCCATCGTTCATGGTAATATTTTGGGAATCGATAAGTATGCTGCCTGCATCGCCACAAGAGCTTCCATGACACAG
>JAAEQF010000845.1 GCA_024231695.1 FCB group bacterium | reverse complement strand
TATAGGCTGTCAATCGAAAGACAATTTAAATCAGGAATGAAATAGAAATCGGATTTGCCGCAATTTTGGGGATTGTGCCATAATTAAATGTAAAACCACAACTTGGGTAACTAATTGGTCATCACTTAGCTTCTGATGATGTCTCTCACATGGCTCTTCGCAGCTATGCGGCAGTTCTAAAATAGTCCACTATTGCCAGCTTATTGAATTCAAAGACAAATCTTCCGGGACAAATTAACTATTCCACAGCAAACTGTGGATTACCCGTTAACCAATTTCGAATCCCTATTCTACTAAGGGCAGCACGGCTCAACCGGCGGCGGGCCGGATTTGAAGATATAGTTAATCAGATAAACCGGGTCGCCGATATTGACCGCATCGTCGCCGTTGGCGTCGCTCACACAAAGGGGATCAGGGGTTGGTCCTGATTTGAAAATATAATTGATAATAAACACCGGGTCACCGATATTGACCGCACCATCACCATTGGCATCACCGCAATCATAGCCTTCACTGGAGATTGTTGAGTCGATAGCTGTATTCGAGGCCGGATTTACATCGTCTTCAATTGAAGACACCGCTGCCATGTTCTCGATCATTCCGATTGAGTCGACTGTGGCAACGAGCATTATTCTGGCTTCAGCAAATGGGGCCATCGTACCCAGGTTACAAGTCAGCAGGCCATCGAGATAGTTACACGATCCCTGATCGGTGGAATCGGCTACATAACTGATAAACGATGGCAGGGAATCAGTCAGAATGACACTATTGGCCGCGAGTGAGCCCATATTGGCTACTGTAATCTCATAACGGAGCGTATCAAGCAAGATTGTATTGTCTTTATCATCTGTTTTTTCCACTACCAGATCCACACCATCGGGTTGATCCCAAACATGAGCACAATTTGAAAATTCCGAGGTATTTCCGGCGGTGTCAGTCACATGCATGACCAGTAAATTCGGAACAGGAAGCATCCATGGTCCTTGTGATATATCTATCAGGGCATCCCCGTTGGCATCGGTTGATATATAATCCTCCAGTATCCAGTCATACCCTTCATTCGGGAGGCCATACACTTCCATGCAATCAAAAGCATGATACACAATAACATGGTACATTTGATTGGGCATGCTGTGCAGGGTACCTTTTACGAATAAATAATCGTTGAGAGTATATGTGGCCGAAACGAAATGCGGGGCGTTCTGACCGATGTTCGGACCCATGTCGGCATCAAGATGGTCAATCGGGTTAACACCCAGGGGAGCCAGGTCGATACCGCCTTTGGTGTTGCCTTGCATATTATTGTATTGGATTCTGTTGAAAATATTGTCATGCGTCATATTATCGACTACCATCACAGCCGCGCCAAAGTTGAGATCAAAATTATTTTCCAGCATATCGGCTCCGATGATGTTGGCCATACCGTCGATGTAAATACCATCTCCGCCCAAAGGAATTAGCCCCTGCCCATTGCTTGAAATGGAGTTGGATACAACCGAACAGCTATCGCTTAACAGAAGGACACCGGTTTTTTGATTAGCTCCAATTGTGTTTCCGAAACCCATATTAAATAGCCCACTATGACCGATATAGGTTCGAGGTGAATTAAAAACTCCGACCCCCCAATAGTTGGCTATCGGATTAACACCATCCTTGTCAAAACCGACCAAATTGGAGGTTATTATAGTGCCTTCGCTTCCACCATATACGGCCACTCCAGCAGAATCATTTCCTGAAACCACATTCCCTACACCGATCGTTGTGCTGATATCGATGTATTTCTCCCCAATGATCGTACCCTGGCAATCTACAATCGCAATACCATCACCATGGTTGCCGACCGCAACTGTGCCGCCGGTATCGATACCTATGTAATTACCCGCAATCAGGGTGTGATCCGAATCATACACCACCACTCCTCCCGAATCGTTGGCGGAAATCACATTGCCGCTATCGAGACTGCCGCCGACGAAATTTGAATCGGAAAATAAGTCAATCATAATTCCGAAACTTCTGTTGCCATCGGCCTGTCCAAGTTCATCGATACCGATTATATTATCGAATAGGCTATTGTAATAACTATCCTGACTTAGGGAAACACCATTCAGGTTGTCGCTGATAACATTTCCTTCGATCACACAGTCTCCTGAACCAATCAGCCCGACGCCATCATCGATATTACCGGCGATAATATTTCCACTGTCGGGACCGCCACCGACTAAATTTGAATCTGACAAATCGCTAATCAGAATTCCGTATAAACCATTTCCGTCTTCAACATCGTCGGCGGTGACGCCGATAACATTGTTGATTATTGCATTATAAGCACTGGCGCTGCGAACCCAGATACCGCACTGGGCATTGTGGGTAATATAGTTGCGCTGCCAGCTTTCGGCACCGCCGATATCATTGTAACTGGATGTCTCTATCAGAATCCCCTGCCCGCCGTTGCCCATGCTTGCTCCCATCGAGCTCATCCACCCAATTTGGCAGCCGAACACATTGTTACTGCCCACGGTGTACATAGCTGATCCGCGAATGAAGATCCCATTACCGCCGAATCCACCGATATCCAGACCCTGAATCGTGATACTCTCTCCATCCAATACCATACCATGCGTTTCGGCGCGTGTGAGATCGCCAAGGAGAACCACGTTATCGTCGCCCGGCTGGCTGAATCCGTCTATGACCACAGAATCTTTAATATCCGGTAGAGGTGTCGATGGAAAAATCCACGGGTCTTCATCGATATCAAAATTAATAGTGTTGTGGCCGTGACGGGTATTGGCCTCGAGGATTGCCGCTCGCAACGTACATTCTGGTTTCCCATCCGGCATCAATGCTCCTGTGGCACAGATGCCATCAGTTGAGTCGGAGTCCGGTGCATCACCTGCAGAGTTTACAACAATTCCACCCGGCGAACCGAGCAACAGGGCATTGCCTCCTTCATAAAAGGTTACACCATAAGCAATCTTACCACTGTCGTTGACCAGCCCTGAATAGCCATCGGCTCCAGTCCTTGTCCGATAAGAATGTCCGGCGCTGTGATTTTCGATGGTTCTGGTGTCGGTGGTATCAAGATCAACAGTTTGATTTCTGATGCTGACAATTTCAAGACCGTTGGCATTGCCGATCCAGATTCCATCCAGGCCAAAGAGCCCATCATCAACCAGGTCCGTAAAAGCCACCAGACCTGCTCTGTTGGCCATCATGTGGTTGACCATGGTGAAGGTCATAATTGTATCGACACCCGGAACGGTGTCACCTATCATGGCGACTTTATCCATTCCCGTTTCATCCCCCATCCAGATACCTGTTTTCCCATCGGATAATTGGACGCGAGTGGCGATTCTATTATCTGCAAACAGAACAAAATCTATAAAAAGGTTAAATGCCGCACCTCCGGCACCATCGGCGACATCATTTTGGGTTAAGATTCTATTCCAATCGGTCGTGCCGGCCGGACCAGTCCAGATACTCATCAGACCAAGGCTTTGCACATAACCGCCACGCGCCAGCCCCCCCTCGGAGTTCATCCTGGTACCGCCAAAAATAACCCGGTTTGTGTCCAGATCAGAAAATGCAAGGGGAATAAAAGAGTTGAGAGTACTCCAGTGATAGACCGCCTTGATATCCGG
>JAAEQF010000844.1 GCA_024231695.1 FCB group bacterium | reverse complement strand
TTTCATACACGAACTTGATAAACCGCATCAGGCAGATATCATTGAACGCGTAAAATTTCGGCCCGACTCTGTCCACCAGGTCGGCCTCGCGGAGTTTTTCAATTTTATTTTCCACCGCGTGCATCGGAGCGCCGATTTTTGCGGCAATCGCATCGATATCCACGAACTGATTGTTGTATTGAGTAAAATAGCAGATGATCTTTTTTCCCAATTCCAGATCATCATCCGCGTTGATGTATTTCCTGTTGTTCTCGAAGTGGGTTTGCCAGAAGCCGCGGATCTTGCCGTGTTCGATTTCATATTGGATGAGACGGTCGATGGCGCGTTGATTCGCGAAACTTTTCTCTTCGCATCTCAACCTTGCCAGACAGCACAAATAGTAAGGATGCCCGCCGGTCTGGGCGCTGGCGTACATGGCAAGCTCAGGGGTGATCGTCTGATCCGGCGCGTATATTTTCACTACATTGCGCAGGAGCGACGCTCCATCCGGGATGGACAGCGGTTTGAGCTATATAAAGTCGAAACGCCCGCCCAGCGGTCCGCCCATCACGGTGCGGAAAACCACGGTCACCGCGGAGCCGGATACGAGCATCGGCGCATCGCGGCTTTGGGCCTGCCGATTATAGGTTCTTGTAATGTCTATCCCTCCTCTTTCCGACGTCAGGAGTCCTTGC
>JAAEQF010000843.1 GCA_024231695.1 FCB group bacterium | reverse complement strand
TGCAAGCGTTCCTTCGGCAACGATTGCATTGAATTCGACCAATAGAGTATCGATATTAGGTGGAATGAAAATCCTATTAAACTCAAAAGACCTTAATAACATGTTCGATGATGGACCAGTCTGCCATTGAGCTCTAGAAATTGTCTTAAATGTATCAATGTCACCTGAAATGGACGATATATAAATTGTATCAAAGGATATATTGTAGACATTCTGCTCTCCATCAATACGATCGCGTTTTATAATAATATCTATATCATAAGAGTGGAACCGATCGCTACTATAATCGTTTTTCGTTCCCACATTCATAGATACATCAATTTTAGGGATTATTTCCCAGCCTTCAATCACAGGCCAGCGAGACGATTTTTCGGGTTTAAATTCACGTGTTCTATGCATGACACACGATAAACATTGGGCAACAATCAAGATTAATATTACTCTAAGAGGAGTAGAAAACATCACAATCACCTCAGTTGTATCATTTTATTGAAAAATACAGTTTATATTATGCATATTGTGCCGCATATACCAACTCAGCATTCAATTATAATATACCCGAGCCTTTGAATTGTCAATCTCCGAATCTAATTCGGTAATCTGCCGAAATCGAAAAAGCTTGCCCTTAAATCAATATTTGGGTTATAATTGGTAGTTGCGATGAAACCAGAAGTTACGCTGTAACCGTAATATTAACAGAATAGAGTAAAATGAAAAACTTTATACAGAAAATATTCGGCACCAAACATGACCGTGATCTCAAACGCTTCTCCCCTATGGTCGATGAGGTCAATGAATGGTTCGATAAGTTCGAATCGCTGACCGAGGAAGAACTCAAAGCCAAAACCGACGAGTTTATCGGTCGGCTGGATAAAGGCGAAACGGTCGATGATATTTTGGCCGAAGCGTTTGCCGTGGTCAAACAGGCCTGTAAACGGCTTATGGGTACTTGCTGGGATGTGGCCGGGATCGATACCGAATGGGATATGATCCATTATGACGTCCAGATTATTGGCGCTATCGTCCTCCACGAAGGCAAAATCGCCGAAATGGCTACCGGTGAGGGCAAAACGCTGGTGGCGACCATGCCGGTCTATCTCAATGCCCTGACCAAAAAAGGCGTCCATGTCGTCACCGTCAACGATTACCTGGCTCTTCGCGACAGCCACTGGATGGGCCGGATTTATGAATATTTAGGCCTGACCGTCGGCTGTATTCAACTGGAGATGGACCCGCAGGAAAGAAAAGCTCAGTACAACTGCGACGTGACTTTCGGCACCAACAATCAGTTCGGATTCGATTATCTGCGCGATAACATGGTGCAGCGGTCGGAAGACCGGGTTCATCGCAATTACCATTATGCCATTATTGATGAGGTCGATTCGGTACTGGTTGACGAAGCCCGGACGCCGTTGATAATCTCCGGCGTGGTGGCCCATTCCGATACCGGCCGTTATGACGAAATGCGCCCGGTAGTCAATGATCTGGTACGTAAGCAGACCAAACTGGTCGGACAAAAGATCGAAGAAGCTGAAAAAATAATGAAAAGCGAAGACGGCGACGAATATGAAATCGGATATAATCTGCTGATTGCCCGTCGCGGCGCTCCCAAGCACAAAAAATATCTCAAGCTGGCCAAGGAAGGCGGAGTTCAGCGTTTGATCTCGCAGGTCGAATCGGCACTCATGCGCGATAAAAAAATGTTCGAGCTGGACGAGGAACTTTACTACGCAATTGATGAAAAAGACCACACCATCGACTTGACCGACAACGGCCGCATGCAGTTCCCCAGGGCTGTTCAGGAATTGTTCACTATCCCGGATATCGCCACCGATCTGTCGGAGATCGAGGGTAATGAGGAACTCTCCACTGCGGAGAAGGCTCAAAAAAGCGATGAGGCCTACAAGATTCACGGTATGCAGTCGGAAAAAGTCCACAATATCAGCCAGTTGCTCAAGGCCTATTCCCTGTACGAGAAGAACGTCGAGTATGTCGTACAGGAAGGCAAAGTCATGATTGTCGATGAGTTTACTGGCCGGTTGATGCCCGGCCGCCGGTACAGCGATGGCTTGCATGAGGCAATTGAAGCCAAAGAAGGGGTCAAGGTCGAATCTCAGACTCAGACCATGGCCAGTATCACTATTCAGAATTATTTCCGCATGTACGAAAAGCTGGCCGGTATGACCGGTACGGCTGAGACCGAAGCGACTGAGTTTTGGAACATCTACAAGCTTGATGTAGTAGTTATCCCGACCAACCAACCGATTGACCGGGCGGATAATGAGGATCAAATTTATCGCACTCGCAAAGAGAAATACGCGGCGATAATCGAGGAAATCGTACGGTTGTACAACGAGGGTCGGCCGGTTCTGGTCGGTACGGTAACGGTAGATGTTTCCGAGATTCTATCCCGGATGCTGAAACGATCAGGTGTACCTCATAATGTTCTCAATGCCAAAAGGCATCAGGCCGAAGCAGAAATCGTCGCCGAAGCGGGCAAAACCAGCGCCATAACCATCGCCACCAACATGGCCGGCCGCGGTACCGATATCAAACTGGGCGAAGGCGTCGTAGAAAATGGCGGCCTGCATATTCTGGGCACGGAACGGCACGAATCACGGCGGATCGACCGCCAGCTTCGCGGCCGCGCCGGTCGTCAGGGAGATCCCGGCTCATCGCAGTTCTTCCTGTCGCTGGAAGACGATTTGATGCGACTGTTCGGATCGGACCGGATAGCTTCGGTGATGGACAGGATGGGGGTTGAGGAAGGCGAAGTGATCACCCACAAGATGATCACGAAGGCTATTGAGCGGGCGCAAAAGCGGGTCGAAGCGCGCAACTTCTCCATCCGCAAACATACTCTCGAATACGATGACGTGATGAACCAGCAAAGGGAAGTCATTTACGACCGCCGCCTCTTTGCGCTGGATCAGGATGACATCAAAGCATATATCATGGAACTGGTGGATAACACTATCCACGCCATCATCGACGCCAATTGTGCCGACGGCGAATATCCCGAAAACTGGAATCTCGACGAGTTGAGAAGCCGCCTGCGCTATTCGTTTCTACTGCAATTGGAATTTAAGGAAGAGGACGTTCCCAGCCTGACCCGCGACAAACTTTTCGATGAGATCAAAAAAGCGGTTACGATCATATACGAAAACAAAGAAAAGGCCTACGGGCCGGAGTTGATGCGGCAGTTGGAAAAATATGCTGCTCTGGTAACGGTGGATCAGTTCTGGCGGGATCATTTGAGCGAAATCGACGAACTTCGAACCGGTATCGGCCTGCGGGCCTATGGTCAGCGCGATCCGCTTTTGGAATATAAAAAGGAGGCTTTCAGCCTGTTTATGGCCATGATCGCCGAAATCGATAAGGAAGTCGTCGGCAAGGTCTATCGCATGCAAATAAATGTCCCTGAAAAAGCCGGAGAACAAAAGCGCAGTACGGAAATGACGGCCAGTCATGCCGATTCCACCGGTATGGGATATGCCAATGCCGGTCAGGGCAAGGAAGCCAAAGAAGGTATGGGTGAAAGCCCGATGGCCGAGGCCAGTAAGCGTGGCAAAAGCAAGCCGGTCAAAAGATCTGCACCTAAAGTCGGTCGCAATGATCCCTGCCCCTGCGGTTCGGGCAAAAAATATAAAAAGTGCTGCGGTCGCAACGAGTAAATGGCGTGCTTGCCTGCCAGCCATGCGGAAATATAAAAAAGAACTGGCCTTGATTCTCTTTCCCCTGGTTCTGGATCGATTCGCCTGGAACATTTATGCGTATAAAACTTATGACAACTCGTGGAGCGAATAAGAGACAAATCGGTATTATTGCACTTTTGTTAGTGTTTCTGCTGGCGGCATTGAGTGGCTGTGAAGATGAACAAGATCCAATTACCGCCGAACTGCCGGTTTTTTCGGTAACACCGGTGGATATGACCGGTCCTTATGACCCGACCGATTCAACCTTCGGCGATATTAAATTTATCGACCCGGTACTACTGCCGTTTGGCGCGGTTTTGACTTTACACCAGCTATCCCCGGCTATAGAATATTACACCGATACCGGGGCGGCGGTGCGGGCCGTCTGCGAAGGAATAGTAGCCGCCATTCTGGAAAATCCAATCTCCCAGGGCGACTACGAAGTTCATGTGACGGCTTTGCCCGGTTCCGATTACACAATTATATATGACCATGTCCTTCGAGTAAATGTGCTGAAAAGCGAATTGATTTATCCCGGCGACACTATCGGCTGGGCCGGAACCTGGACGGACAAAATGCGGCGCACAGAACTTCAGGTTAATGTCGGCGAAGGAAGTGACACCCGCTCTTATTGTCCGCTTAATTTCGGGGATTCGGCCTTTGTGGCCTCACATCGAAAACTTCTGCAAGAGTACAACAACCGCGGGTTTACGCCGTCTTATGATACTCTCTGTATATCCGGTCCGGTGACACCTTAGAGCTTTTACAACCTAATCAGGACAACCAGAAACAAAGCATCGCGGCCAGGTACGCGGCCGGGTTGCCTATGGCATAGCCGATCATAGCCATCAGGATCGACACCGGTATGAGGGTCCGATTATGATGGGCAGCGACAATTGGAGCCGATGCGGCTCCACCGATATTGGCCGCCGAAGCTATTGCCGCTGTATGGATATCGACTTTGAAGATGCGGGCGGCAGTAACCAGTATTACACCGTGGATAAATATCCAGATATAAGCTCCCAGCAAAAACCAGAAAACAGCTGTCGTCAGGTTGGACAGATCGGCTTTGGCTCCCATACGGGCCACGAAGAGATAAACCAGGGCCATGGCGAATGGGTGCGATCCGGGGATGGTGCGGGCTTTGGTGAATGACAGGCAGATGCCGAAAGCGGTGACAAGCAGGATTTTATATGTATTGGCCGAAACAATGGTCGTACCGGCACTGTTTTTAATGACCGGAATCATCTGCGACAAATAGATAGCCAGAGCGGTTACGCCGAATCCGATGCAAATCAGGTAGAGGAAATGGCGCATTTCCATAGCGCCTTTGTCGAATGTGATCTCTTTGGCCAACGCCTCCATTTTCTCCAACCGTTCTTTGGGGACGCGGGTAAATTTGGAAAATCGTTTGGCAATGCTTTTGGAACCGAGCATAATCGGCAGCCAGATCAGATAGACGGCATTGTCGGCAATGACGGCATAACCGTAATTAACCGAGGTTTCATCCAGATTAACCATTTGCGAAACGGCCAACATATTGCCAGTGCCGCCGATCCAGCTTCCGGCCAGCGCTCCAAATCCCTGCCAGGCATTCCCATCCAGCCCACTTTTGACAATAAAGAAGGCGATCGGCGCGCCAATGACCACGCCCAGAGTGCCCAGCAGCATGACGAATATACCCTTACCCATGACCCGGATGGTGGCCATGATATCGACGTCCAGAAGCATGATGACCAGAAACATCGGCAGGACAAAGGTCCCCATGAAATCATAGACGGGCGCTTTACTGGGGATCATTCCGGTATTGGATAGAACCACGGGAATGACATAGATAAAAATCAGCGGTGGGAAATAATTAAAGAGCTTGGCGCCGGTTTTCTTTTCGAGATAGAAGAAAAGCGAAGCGACGGCGGCCAAAACCGCCAGAATGCCCGCCGGGCTGGTTATCATTGCATCCATCGGTCAAAACTTCCTTCGGTTGAAATATTAAGATACAGGGTACTATATTGACCGCCCCGAGGCAACCGCTTTGACGGCAAAAAAAAACCGCCACATGAAACCATGCGGCGGTTGATCGGAATTAAATCCGTCGGCTATTTGTTCAGATGCATATTCATTAGCACTTCGACGGCCCGAAGCTTGTCGTTTTCCATTGGATTCGGAGCCGCAGCCACCGGCCAGGCATCTCCGGTACCCAGGTAAATCTGAAAACTGTTATAACACGTACTTATGACCATGCCCTTGACCACATCACCGGTAACATTTCCGGTGGAAGCGTCCGGGCTGGGACCGGCAACGGCAGTGATATCGATATAGTAATAGCCGTTGTATCCGGTCTCCGATGCCGGGATGGTAAAGGTAGTGTCGGTCATATAAATCTCTTTATTGCCGCGATAGACATTCGTGCCGGCCGAATCAAAACTGTAATCGTAATCGAAGAAATACCAATCGGCGTTGGGAATGCTGTTCCAGGTAATTTCGATTGACTGATCGAGAGCCACGGTATCGTAGGGATAGTCCATCTCCCAACCGATAGCCTGGGCATCATCCACTTCGTCTTCAAGCAGAGTGAAGGTTACCGAGGACGTTCCGGTCGGAGTATAAACGACGACAGTGATATCATCGCCGGAATCCAAACCGCCCGCCGGGCCTTCATACTCGGCCCAAACCATACCGCCGCCCTCGCCGTAACCGGACTCCATGTCGGCTTTTTGTCCATCAACCTTAACCGAATCGATATCAGGGATAAGGCCGTCGATGCCGATTAAATAACAATAAAATTCGAGTTCACCATCATCCAACTGCCCGCCGCCAAACATGACCGCCTTCTGAGCCGTAGTCACGCAGGTGGGACAGTCCTCATCGTCGCTGCAACCAATAAAAGCCATTGAAGCGGCTACCAATATCATTCCTAAAACCAACAGTGCTCTGCGCATAGCGCCTCCTTTGTGTTATGCCGTTAGCCCCTTCATCGACAAAAAACTATATTATTTGAACGACAGCGTCAATAAAAACCGTGCGATTGAAACAAAAAACCGCCGCATCAGATCATGCGGCGGTTGGTGTTGGATTTTCCGATTCGGTTATTTCCCGCTTTGGTAATTCCAAATAAATTCGGATATGCGAGTTTTTTCGGGTGTTTCATCCTGAGGCGCAATTCCCACCGGCCAGGCATCACCATTGCCGACATAAACCTGAAAATTGAAATAGCCGGAGCTGGCAATTATTCCGTCGAGGGCCGAGCCTGCTACATTGCCTTCGGTCGCATCCGGTCGAGGACCGATCACCGGATTAATATACAGATAGTAATAGCCGTTATACTGCGTGCCTGAACCTGGGATAGTGAAGGTGGTGTCGGTAGTAAAAGTCTCCACATCGTTATACACGTGCGTCCCCATGGAATCGTAGCTGTAGTCAAATTCAAGATGATACCAGTCGACATTGGGTACGGGGTGCCAATGCACTTCTATTTCTTCGCCGATAGCCACCGTATCATGAGGATAATTGGTAGCCCAATCGATAACCTCCGGCTCATCATCTGGATCGTGAAGCAGCGATACTGTAGTGGAGCAAGTACCGGTTGGAGTTAAAATGTATATGTCCACATCATCCCCTGAATTATAGCCTGCCGATGAACCTTCATAGGCACCATAAACCATGCCGCCGATTTCGCCGTAAGTGGACTGAAATTCAACTTCTTGACTCTCAAATCTAATGGAATTGATACTGGGCGCAAACCCGTCCGTGCCAAGGATATACAACGAGAACCCAAGATAACTTGAATTCAAAGTAACATCGCCCATGACAATCCCTTTTTGTACAAGTTCGGGACAAGCCGGGCATTCGTCGTCATCGCTGCAACCAATAAAAAACAGCGAACATATAAGTAGGAGCAAGCCTGAAATCAAAATTGATTTGCGCATGTTCCCTCCTATTCTATTTTCATTTTTCATTAATTACTCAATTGTCTCTTCATCAAGATTTCGCTGATACTGATTTCGGACGATTCCTCAATCACCGAGGTCTGAGACATCGGATCATACTGACCATCACCGATATACACCCGGAATCCTTCATAGGCCGTGCTACGAACTATTCCCTTGATGACGCCACCGGTAACATTGCCGATGTGGCTATCCGGATGCGGACCGGTCATAGCAACAACATCGAAACTCATATATCCATTGTAGCCTGTTTGGGATGCCAGGATGGTTTGAGTAGTATCGGTAATATAAATTTCCTCTCGGATTCTTGTCTCTGTTCCCAGAGAATCATACCGGTAATAGGTATAAAACAAATACCAATCGGCATGGGCAACTTTGTTCCAGGTAACGACTATTTCGGATCCGATGGTCACCGTGTCATAGGGGCTATCAGATGCCCAGCCGAGGATAATGGGTTTGTCTGCATCTTGATCAAGCAGAGTCACCATGGCTCGGCAAATACCGGTTGGAGTATAGACTATAACTTCAATCTCATCGCCTGTATCCAAACTGCCCGCAGGGCCATCATAATCAATACTCACGGACGATCCGTTCTCACCAATATAATCATCAAGTTCTGCCAAATGACCATTGACCTTAGCCGAATCAACGGCAGGTGAAAAGGCGTCCAGGGCAATAATATAACCGTAGAATTCCAACTCGCCGTTATCGATATCCGCTTGGCCGAACATGATAGCCAACTGGGTTATATCGGAACAGGTCAGACAATCCTCGTCGTCGCCACATCCCCAGAAAATAAGGGGCGCCGCCAGGATCAATAGAACGGCGATAAATTCTTTTTTACGCATGTAACCTCCTAAAAAACATGATGTGTGCGGTGTCTATTTAGTAATGGTAGGCAAGGATATAGATACTGTCAACCAAAATCAGGAACACTTGAATACATAATCTGAAATCAGGATTTATACTATCGATAGGCCTTATAAATTGCCTGAATCGCCCGGTGCGGATCATACGGTGCAGATATTATCTCCTGCGGAGCCGAGATGGGAAAGGGCTTGCTCTCGCCCGTCGCCCGGATATATACCCGCGTGTAACCATAGCGGCCGCAACTATAGAGTTTGCCCTCGGCCAGATCGCCGGTCCAGTTGCCGGAACTCGAGGTCGGATCAGGACCGGTTGTAGGCAGGACATAGACATAAAAGTAGTCGATGGAATCACCCAGCATTTTTGCCGTCAGCGTATAGGATGTATCAAAAGTGAAATAATATGAATTTTCCCAATAGAACCCACCTTCCTGAGTCCGACGAATTTTCAGTTCAATTCCATACCACTCAGCCGGTGCCAATTTATGCCAGACACAGGTAATATCTTCGCCGGGAGCAAATGAGGCCCCCAGATCAGGCGCTATCCATGACAGATCATCATCCCTTTCGTCGAGAACAACCAACCGACAAGTGCTGGAAGAACCATTGCCATAAACAGTAACGGTGGCCCGGTTTCCGGAATGATACATATAGTCGTCGCCGCTCTCATCGAACTCGACATCCCAATGCGGGTCGCTTTCATTCCACCAATAGCCGGTATCGACCGGGCAGGCTGAATCACCGACCTTAACCGAATCAATCGTAAGATAGGCGCCGCCATGCTGAAAAATATCCAAATCGAGTTGAGTCTGCCCGAAGTAAAGTTTGATTTCGCCGTCAATCCAGGCCGGAGGGGGCGCAGCCGATTCTGGACAGGAGGGACATTCTTCATCTCCCCCGCACCCTGCCCAAGTCAGGCAGGACAAAAACAGCAATATATATCTGATCTGTGCCATCCCGACACTTCTGCCCATGATATCCTTATCTTATTAAAATCCCTGCCCCGGAAAGTTACACTTCGGTTGTTGTGCGAGCAAGCTAAATATAGTAACAAAACACAAAACCGCCGGATAGATAAATCCGGCGGTTTCGATAAGTTACCAATTGATTTTAGCTTACTTGAAAGCCTGATTCAGAGAGTTGATAATCTCGTCGTGAGTCTTCCGCGGACGCTCTTTGGTCACACCCTCAACCGGAATTTTCAGGGCGGGTGCGGGAATAGCCCAACCGT
>JAAEQF010000842.1 GCA_024231695.1 FCB group bacterium | reverse complement strand
TCGGCCTCGGCGATCGAGAGCATCGTCGGGATCGCGGTCACCGCGATCGAGTTCCCCGACAGCGGAGCGAGCACGAAGCCGCACGGATCGAGCCCCGGCGCCAGCTCCCGCAGGCGCATCGCCTCCGCCGGGGCGAGTTCCAGGATCGGCGGCGTCAGCAGCGTCTGGCTGGCCGCGCGCTCCGCCGCCATCGAGCGGCGCAAGCGCTCGTAGAGCAGGCGCTCGTGCGCCACGTGCTGGTCGATCAGGTAGAGACCGTCGTGGCCTTCCAGCAGGATCAGGCTCCCCTTGTACTGACCCAGGAGGCGAAACGGACGCCTCTCCCCGGAACGCCCCGACAACGCCACCGGGCGCGGCTCGATCGGCGCGTAGGCGGCCTGGGCGATGCGGCCGGCCTCCGCCGCCGGGGGGCCCGCCTCCGGGCCCTCGGCGGCCTCGGGGGCCGCCGGGGGCGGCTCCCACTCCGGTCGGGGAGTCTGCGCAGCGTGCTTGCCTCCCAGCCCGTCCCAGGCCGCCGGCATCCGCGGCGGGGCGAGCGGCGAGGCGAGCGGCGCCTGCTCCTCCCCGCGAGCCAGGACAAGGGTCGCGCGCAGGGCCTCTTCCACCCGATCGACGAAGGCCAGGCTGCGGAAGCGGACCTCGGCCTTGCGCGGATGCACGTTGACGTCGATCTCCTCCGCCAACAGATCGAGGAAGAGGAAAAGCGCCGGGAACTCGTCGCTTCGCCACTCCTCGCGCACCGACCGGTAGAAGCGGGCGAGGACCG
>JAAEQF010000841.1 GCA_024231695.1 FCB group bacterium | reverse complement strand
TGTAATCGCTGAGCTGCTGCATCGGCACGAGGGTGCCTTGTCGATTTTCGTGGCGGTGCTGATATTCTACTCCGTCGCGGTGTTTCTCTTCAAGCAATTCCTTAACGGCGGGATATACCATACTTTCCTGTCCACCTCCGGGATCAATGTCCGGAAGTTTTTTGCCGAATCAGGCGCTCAGTTCAGGGGCAATCTGAAGATTTCCTTCCTGATGCTGTTCCTGTACACAATATTGGCGGTGATCGCCTTGACGATATCGGCTTTGTTGCCTTCGAATCCGATTGGGCATTACGGCGCGGCTGCATTCGGCAGCATGTTCACAAAACTCATTCTCTTTTACCTGTTTCTCATCTCCGGCTCAATCCTGTCCGATATCCTGCGTTTCAGGCTGGCGGCCTTTCCTGAACAGAAATTTATGGAACATCTGAGACCTTCGATAAACTTTTATCTGCGCCGGTTTGTAAAACTCCATAGCATATACTATCTATACTTTGTCCCGATGGTCGTATTGTGGCTGATTATCGAGAAGATGGCCCTGGTGGTCACCGGCGGACTGGGCAACATGATCGGAGTCTTTCTGGAGCTGGTGATGTTCCAACTCTGTTCCTTGGCCCGTACCGGTCAGTCGCTACTGTTTACGGCCACCGTGGCGTTGCCGGCTCGCGAAGAGTTTGCCGGCCGGTTGGATACACAAGGCAGCGAAGAGGCACGTATTGACTGAGCGATTGTACTACAAAGAACCGGGATTACTGGAGTTTGAGGCCCGAATTGTCGAGGTCGGCAACGAGGGCGACCGTTTTTTTACAGTGCTGGATCGCTCCGCCTTTTACCCCACCTCGGGGGGACAGTTGCACGACACCGGAACACTC
>JAAEQF010000840.1 GCA_024231695.1 FCB group bacterium | reverse complement strand
GCACTATCAAACTATGATGCACCCACAAAAGCGGAGATGGACACAGCTCATGGCTTGCTTGCCACAGAAGCAAAGCAAGACATTATAGACACAAATATCGACCAAATAGAAACGGCAGTTATTACCAATGCTGCTGGAACAGACATAGCAGCTGACATTATAGCAATCAAGGCCGAAACCGCAACAATAGTTGCAGACACAAACGAGCTTCAATCGGACAATATACCAGGAACGCTTTCAACCATAGATGGTAAAATAGACACGATTGATAATTTTCTTGATACAGAAGTTGCGGCTATATTGACAGACACGGGTACAACTTTACCCGCTACGTTGTCAACCATAGAGGGCAAAATTGATACTGTTGACGGTATTGTTGACAACATTTTAACCGATACTGGCACAACACTTCCGGCAACACTTACAACCATTGACAATTTCCTCGACACTGAAGTTGCTGCGATTTTAACCGATACAGGCACAACTTTACCTGCAACGCTTTCAACTATAGAAGGAAAGATAGACACTGTTGATGGCATTGTGGACAATATATTGACGGACACAGGCACAACCATTCCTGCCACGCTAACAACCATAGATAACTTTTTAGATACGGAAGTTGCAGCGATATTAGAGGATACAGGCACAACTTTACCCGCTACGCTGTCAACCATAGAGGGCAAAATTGATACCGTTGACAACTTTCTTGACACTGAGATATCAGAGCTTACAACACAGGGAGATACAAACGAAACGAAACTTGATACCATTGACGGTATTGTTGACAGCATTTTAACTGACACCGGAACCACTCTGCCAGCAACCCTAACAACAATAGAGGGCAAGATAGACACGGTTGACACTGTTGTT
>JAAEQF010000839.1 GCA_024231695.1 FCB group bacterium | reverse complement strand
TATTGAGCATCTTTGCGAGGCGGTATTCGAAGAATGGTTAAAAATGGCCATGCTATCCGGCGCTGTTCCGCTTCCGGTCGGCAAATATGACAAGTTCAACGCGCCCCTGTGGACTCCGCGACGTTGGAGTTGGATCGATCCGTTGAAAGACACCCAGGCAAATATAAAAGCGATAGATGCAGGCCTTAAATCAAGGACACAGGTAGTTTCCGAGCAGGGATTAGACTTTGACGAATTATGCGAGCAGCTTGCCGCGGAAAGAGAGACCGTCAAAAAGCACGGCCTGGTTTTGGATGTAAAAAACATAAAAGCTCCGGAGGATAAAGGCAATGCCAAAGAAAAAGGAAATTGAAGCAAAAATCAAAGAGGGGAAGCATTTTCGCTCTTTGGAACTAAAAAGAGAATTAATAAATGAAGAAGATCGAACCGTTGAATTGTCGTTTTCGAGTGAAACGCCTATTAGAAGATGGTTCGGCAAGGAAATCCTTGACCATTCAAAGGGCTCGGTTGATTTAAAACGCTTGAGAGAGGGCGGCGCTGTTCTGGTAGAACACGACCGCAAGGATCACGTTGGCGTTGTCGAGTCGGTAGAGATCGGGGCAGACCGCAAAGGGCGGGCTGTTGTGAGGTTTGGGAAAACCCCACGGGCCGAAGATGTTTTTCAGGACATTAAGGACGGTATCAGGCGTTTGGTAAGCGTCGATTACCATATCCATAAAGTAGTCCTAGAAAGCGACGAAGGCGACGTTAAAACTTATCGGGCCATGAAGTGGGAACCATTTGAGATTTCAATTGTATCCGTCCCGGCCGATACCGAGGTTGGAGTCGGACGGTCGGAAAACGATAACCCAGAAACTGAAGATTTAGGGAGAATTGATATGCCTGAAGTACAAATCCCGCAAGCTGAGGGACAGAGATCGGCCGCGCCTCCCCAGGCGCCGGATGTAGACATCCAGGCCGTTGAAAGCAATGCCAGGAAACTGGAGTTGAAGAGAACCACCGAGATTTTTGATATCGGTGAAAAGTTTGACTGTGTAGACCTGGCGCGCTCGGCCATTTCCGAGGGAAAATCCGTTGACGATTTCCGGGAGATCGTCATGGATAAAAAATTCAATGCCAGAGCCGTCGAGACTCCGGATGCCGACCTCGGCATGCCGGAAAAAGACATTCAAAACTATTCGCTCATGAGAGCGATTCGGGCGGCAACCGATAACGATTGGTCGGAGGCGGGCCTTGAGCTCGATGCCTCCAGAGCAGTCGCTAAAGTCCGGAAAAAGCAGCCGAGAAGCTTTTTCGTGCCCACAGACGTATTAAACAGCGATCACGGCGTTATTAGCGGACAGCGCGCCGATTATCTCAATACCGGAGTCGCTGCAGAGGGCGGCAATCTGGTTGGAACTACTCTCATGATGGGATCGTTCATTGACATGCTGAAAAATGCCATGATGGTAAAAGGTCTTGGCGCAACTGTGCTTGCCAACCTTGTCGGCAATCTTGCTA
>JAAEQF010000838.1 GCA_024231695.1 FCB group bacterium | reverse complement strand
GGTGATCCTTGCAGCGGAAAACCCAAGAGACTACCACAATCTTGCCCTACCGGACATATGCCCTAATCGGAAATGTACCAATTTAGTGGGTTACGCTGTCTTCAAAACTCCTATTCCATTCAGCAATAGGCTATTATTAACGCTCTGGCCATAACACCATTCACTCCCTTTTAACCAAACACGTTAAGACAACATGTCATATGTCAAGGGCAGACCCCATTCTTTCATTGCGCTCACCAAATAAAGAAACAAAGTCGTCCCATTGGTCTATAGTCAAAGGTTTAAATGATAGTCCCATGGGTATCTCCTTATCGCTAACGTGGCCATCACCGGCGGGAATGGAGCGTAGCGGAATTCCCGTCCGGGTGCATGGCATTGTTCTGTGCCGCTCTATACTCTTGTGGCGATGATTGCAAACTCGTTCGACTTTCGATCATACGGGGTCCCCGCGACATCTGAATATAAGTCCTCGATGGAAAAGCCAGCCTCAATGAACTCTTTTTCCAAATTTTTTGGCGCAAAATATTGCAGCCAGTTGTACACCGTTCTGGTGCGCTCGGTCTCAACAATTGTGTATTTGTCCAGTACAACCTTTTCCTCGTCGTATTTGAAGGTATTTACAAAGCCATAGTACTTTTTGGGTGACCAGAATCCGTTAAGCTGGTTTACCTCATATGTCGCAATCTCTTCCCTTTGTTCAAATGCCGATAGGGAGTACACATCAAGAAGGACCGAACCGCCCGGTTTTAGAATTCCGTGGAATTTGCTCAAAATCACTTTTCTTTGGGTTGGGCTGAGCGCGCAGAAATCGCACATAATCATCAGCACGAGGTCGAACCGGTCTTCTGTCTCAAACTCCAGATAATTCTGCTTCACGTATCTGATATTCAACTGATCCCGGTCTGCGACATTCTTTGCGTATTCGATGGACCTCCCCGAGAAATCAATGCCCGTCACATTGGCTAGTAGTTTCGCCAAACGCATCGCGTACAATCCAGGACCACAGCCAAAATCAGCTATTTTGGTGACCCTTCCTATGTTGAAAACAGATGCGATCCATTCTACCGATCGGTTGATGAATTCCGTGTTTCGCGAAGAAACATCGGCTGCCCCATTAAGGTGGAATGAAAGCATCTGCTTGGACGTATGCTCATCGGACCATAGATCGCTTGCGGTGTAAAATTGAAACGGTTCTGGCCGTTCGTTGATCTTTTCTAAATCTTCAAACATCCTCTTTCCTTATTACACAGAACGGGCAGCGAGATGAGCCGCAGTCGGTTGGGGGCGGAAATTGCATTTTAATGCAATTTGCCGTGCCAACCGACCGAGCGGAGCGAGCCCGAAGGGGGTCGGCTCGATTGAGTTTGATAGGCGGAGCGCCTTTGGCGCGG
>JAAEQF010000837.1 GCA_024231695.1 FCB group bacterium | reverse complement strand
CGCCACGGTGAGACTCTTCAGATCGACCTCGTCGCCTACGGAGAATCCGACGAGGTCTACGTCGTCGAGATGAAAAGCACCTTGCGCCAGGACGCCTTCGACCAGCTCTCCGAGCACATGCGCAAGCTCCCGCGTTTTTGCCCTGAGCACCGCGGCAAGAAGCTCTATGGTGTCCTCACCGCCCTCGACATCCCGGAGGACCTGCGGATGAGGGCGCTGAACGAGGGTATCTATCTCGGGACGATCAAGGATGACGTATTCGAGATCGTGCCGCCCGACGACTTCGTACCACGCGTTTTTGGTCTTCGCAGTCTGGGCTAGAGACCCGGCCGGAAAGCCCGCTCTCGATGGGTGGCAAGGGCAAACGAGGCTGACGGTGGGGCGTACCACCAGCCGTTCCTTCAAGTGCCTCAGGCGTCGGGCGTCAAGTTGTTTGCCCTTGTTTGCCCGGGCAAGAACAAGGGCAAGGTGTTCTGGTCGCAGCGGCTGGTGGGATTCCAAGTCACCATTATCGTGATGATGAGTTTAACAAGCCCTTGCCCTTGCCACCCCTCGATAACGGGGTTTCCGGACGGGTATCGACGGAATCCCGAAAGAGG
>JAAEQF010000836.1 GCA_024231695.1 FCB group bacterium | reverse complement strand
TACGAGCTGTTCCCGTCCGGCCCCGCCAAAGGCGCCTGCAAAGTCGCTGGTCTGGCCAAGCCGACCGGCTGCGTTTGATATCTCGATTCGCGATTTGATAAAAGACCGGGAGACTCTGTTCTCCCGGTTTTTTTTTGTGGGTGATATCGTAGATATCGTCGTTCCTGCGCAGGCAGGAACCCATTTTCCGTAGGCGGCAGACGCCCCCGTCTGCCCCATCGGGCGCGGCACCGATCGAGATAACAGCACATCCCACCATAAGAACGGTGGGCACTCGACGGTCTTGCCGCCTTGTAGTAGGGAATGTTTGACTGTCAAACCTGCCATTTCGATGACCAGGGACTGCATGCACCAGAAACCCACGGCAAGCCGTGGGCCACCCGGCCATGTCGCCCGTCTAATGTGTAACCTATGTACACGGCTGCACAACCGGCGATATTCTACAAACGCTTCTCGGAAGAGCCTTAGTCTACCCGGTGTCGCACTATCCTTCAATAGCAAATTGGCCGGAGCCACGCGGGAGCCCCTGGGCCCCCGTTTTCACGGGGGTGACATAAGGGGAGCGGATGACTTGGGGAGGGCGCAAAACCGGATATCAGAATCGTACCCAAGCGACAAATCCAAACTATTTGCAGTCCTAGTTCACTTCCCCCCGCAAAACCCTATTTCCCCTAAAACGTGGTTCAGCAGGACCCATGCACTCGGTGACTTCCTCGTATATCTATGTCGTTATCCCGCAAGCGGATCAGTATTACTTCATGGATAAGTGGGCATTTCTGTCTAAAAGAAACTTGACAAGTGACGATAATTCTAGTAATATACCGAAAACTCAGAAAACTCAGAATATCGCTAGCTGATTTGACTAAGAAGTATCTTACCACGACCCAAGCCGCCCGCCTT
>JAAEQF010000835.1 GCA_024231695.1 FCB group bacterium | reverse complement strand
TTGCCCAGCGGCTCGACCGATTCCACGATCCAGTCGGTGATCTCATCAAAATCGTATTTCTTGTCGAAATCGACAACCGCCACCGAACCATCGTAAAGATGATACTCCTCGAGGTCCAGAGCCTTGCGACGGGCTTCATAATACCGCTTCACCGGCTCCGTTCCGGCTTTGACCGTGTTCACGAGCGTCTCGTAAACTTCCGTCGGCACATTGTCACCGTCAAGGTCGGCACCGAGAGTAGACTCGTACTCTCTCGACTGAGCGGCGGCCCAGTCACGTTGAAGAATAGCGTTGTAAATAGCTGAGTACGTGTTTTTGTCCTTGAAGTAGGCGCCGTAAAAAGCCTCGTGGGCTTTCTTGCGATTCTCCTGCGAACGGTCATATGTCAACGTGCTGTAGTATTCACCGGGAGTCAGGGTAACGGTATCCACACCGTTGAAAGATACCCGGGGATACTCCATATCGGCCGTCGTCAGAGCCTCGTGGATATCGGCCGGGGTGCCGGTGAACTGATTGAACAGGGCTAACAGTTCCTCTTTTTCCTCATCAAGAACGTGTTGCTGCTGACGATAGGTATCCTCGATATTGTGACGATAGGGAGCGAATTCGTCACTGGAGGTAAGCCACTCCTGCATTGTATCCCACGGGATTGCCAGAAGTTCCGGAGTAAACCAGGAAGTGGCCTGACCGAAACGTGCGAAAAGAATTTGGACTTGCTGAAATTTCTCGCGG
>JAAEQF010000834.1 GCA_024231695.1 FCB group bacterium | reverse complement strand
TCTTCGGGAATTTATTTCGCCCTCGATCCTAATCTTCAACGCCGCCTCGGGAGTCCGGACCCATTTTCTGGAAACGAGCCATGAAAGCCGGGCTTACACAACCGCCATTGCCAATGGTCAGAGCTACCGAGATGGCCTCACCGGGACCTCCGCCGCCGGTTCAGCCCGGCAGACCATCGTGATCAACTCGCCGGAGCCAACGATGAGCCGAATGCAACCGATGACAGCGTAGCCGCCTTCACAACAGGCAATTTCTTGGCCAACGACAACGATTCGAACGCCTCCAACAGCACGAGCTTGTCGGACCTCGATGTCGCCGCTTCCCTCGGTCGAGCATCGGACAACGGCGACGGGACCTTCACCCGTGTCCCAAACGCTGCTTCTGCCATCTTTATGATGCAGAGACGGCCGGGGACGCCTTCAGCTACGCCATCCAGGTCAATCACGGAAGATAGAGCGCCGCAAAAGCGACTATCACCATCTCCGGCGTCTGGAATTTCGCTCATGCAGACAACATCCCCGAGCCGACGCCAATGACGTGAGCGGCGATTCGAATCCGCCAGGGAGTATGCTCGGCGAGGGATCGTGCGATGCTGCCGATAAAGCCAATAATTGTCCATACGACGGTTCTTCTTTGCGGAGACTCTTTTTTTCTTGACGACAGTGCCAAAAAGATTTAATAATAAAGCGTTTTTAGATTCCATGAGATCATGGAAATCGATTGCACCGAAACTTTTATTGAGTATCGCAATCTTGAAATAGCCCATGGAGGGAAATTCGCCATGCCACAAACGCTGACATTGACATTGCCGGACAATCTTTATCAGCCTGTCGACCGAGTGGCTCGGGCTA
>JAAEQF010000833.1 GCA_024231695.1 FCB group bacterium | reverse complement strand
TCCTTGAAGCGAAAGGCGCGGACGCCTTCGGCCTCCAGGTCGAGCAGGAAGCGGCGCAGGCGTACGACGACGTCGCGTCGCCGCACTCCCTGGGCGGTGACCAGGTCCGGCATCAGCACCTGAACCCAGCCTTCGACGACCGGCGCCAGGACTTCGCGGCCGGCGACGTCGCCGGCGTCGGCCACGGATGAGGTGGCGAGCAGCGTCGGGTTCAGGATCTTGGAATTGCCGTCGAGCACCCGGAGCTCGCCGGCCCCGACCGCCTCCCGGACCGCCAGGCGCAGGCTCTTGAAGACGAGGAAGCCGAGGCGGTCGTTGTGCTGGCGACGCTTTTGGAGGTAATGGCGCAGGGTGAGGACGACGAGGCCGTCGACGTCGTCCTTTACCGCCAGCTGGGCGCGCAATCGCGGGCGCTGCTCGATGAAGACGGCGACGTAGCAGTCGGTGAGGAGCTCTTCGAGGGGGCTGCTTTCCGAACCGCTCCCCGGGGCCTGCCAGGCAGGCCAGCCGAAGACGCCGAGGTAGCTCGGCGGGCTCGACCAGGCGGAGCTTCGGCGCAGCTCCGCCACGACGGTCGCGCGGAGGGTCTGCCAGAGGTCGTCGAAGGCCGCCGGAGGCGGTTCGCCGTCGCTTTCGAGGACACGCAAATAGC
>JAAEQF010000832.1 GCA_024231695.1 FCB group bacterium | reverse complement strand
TCCTTGAAGGAAAGTCCCGCACAGTTCGAATCCGAGGCTCGTCTGCTCCTGGCGGTCAAGCTCTACGAGCTCGGTCGGATTTCGACCGGTCTGGCATCGCAACTCGCCGGTGTCGGGCGAGTGGAGTTCATCTTGACACTCCACCGATTCGGCCTTTCTCCCATCGGTATGGAGCCGGAAGAGCTGGCCGAAGACCTGGCGAATGCCTGAACCGTCCCGTACGGTCGTGGTGGACACCACCCCGATCATCGCTTTGGCATCGATTCAGCAGCTCGGGCTTCTGGGCGACATCTACGGAGAGATCTTGATCCCTCCGGCCGTCAAGCTTGAGGTGCTTGGTCATGGCCCACGCGCAGGATCAGGTGAACTGCCGGCATTCGGCTGGATTCGAGAACAGGAATTGAAAGATCCGTTCAAAACGCTCCTGCTTTCCGATCTGGGTGAAGGAGAAGCCGAGGTCCTCGTGCTGGCCGAGGAGCTGAAAGCCGATCTGGTCATCATCGATGAACAGCATG
>JAAEQF010000831.1 GCA_024231695.1 FCB group bacterium | reverse complement strand
CGTGACCGGCATGAGCGAGTCCGTGACCAGCGTGGTGACCGGCGTGACCGTAAGAGTGCTCGACGTGGTGGGCATCGTGGGACTCGACGTGGTGGTCGTCGTGGTGGAGGTCGTGGTGACCGACGTGGTGATCGTCGTGGTGGAGATCGTGCTTGAGGTCGTGGTGACCGACGTGGTGACCGACGTGGTGGTCGTCGTGGTGGTCGTCGTGATGGTCGTCGTGGTGGGCGACGTGGTGTCCGTGACCGGCATGGGCAGCCTTGCCGTATCCGTAAGACTGGTGGTGACCGTGGTGTCCACCGTAGGTGCTGACGTGACCCTTGTCAGAGTGAGAGGACTCGGCGTAACCGTGACCGGCGTGGTGGGCGGTGTGGTGGTCGTCGTGGGCGTCGTGGTGGTCGTCGTGCTTGTCGTGGTGACCGTGGTGACCGTGGTGGGATGGCCATTCAGCGGAAACGGCGCCGGCGAGGGCGATAAGAGCGAATGATTTGAACATTGTAAAGTTTTGTTGTTTGGAAATTATAATCCGACCGCAAAATCTCGTCTTTTATAGATGATGTTTCAGTTGAACGTCAGTTAAATCGCAATTTAACGGGCCTTTTTGTCGAAAATTAACGACTCAATTCATCATATTATCATATTTGAAAACCTAGATAGCTTTCTTACTGAATTTTGCCAAATTAATTTTAAACACTGGAAAAATAATCTTATTAAAGTATTTCTAGTCCACTTATTTTTTCACTATGAATTTTCTCTGTTGGGGTTTTGGGGTTTTGGGG
>JAAEQF010000830.1 GCA_024231695.1 FCB group bacterium | reverse complement strand
GGAAGGCTTGAAGACCTCCTCGGTGAGATCGACCCCGTCGCCCATCTCGAGCAGCGTCTCAAGATCGTCGGCGCGCGCCAGGCGCAGCGCCTCGCCGCGGGTGGACGCGGTGCCTTCCATCCCTGCGACGCCGACGAGTCCGTCGTCACGGCCTTCGCCCGGGGCACCCACAGCGCCCGGGCCTCGACGATCCCGGCCGGCCACCATCGACGCCGACGAGCCCCGACGTCGACGCGGGTGGACGCGGGGCATGCCCGGCGACGCCGACGATCCCGGCGTCACGGCCTTCGTCCGGGCCACCGACAGCCGCCCGGGCCTCGACGAGCCCGGCCGGCCACCACCGGCGGGAGTGCTCGATCGCGGCGATCGCGGCCCGGGCCACCGACAGGCGCCCAGGACGCCGACGAGCCCCGACGTCGACGCGGGTGGACGCGGGGCGACGACGAGCCCACCGACGTCGCCGCGGGTGGACGCGGGGCATGCCCGGAGACGTCGACGATCCCGGCGTCACGGCCTTCGTCCGGGCCACCGACAGCCGCCTGGGCCTCGACGATCCCAACCACCGGCGGGAGTGCTCGATGGTGGGGAGGGCGGCCGGGGGTCGCGACGGGCTAGAGTCGCGAGGTCGGGGGGCGCAGAATCACCAAAGAAAAAAACGATCCCGGCGTCAT
>JAAEQF010000829.1 GCA_024231695.1 FCB group bacterium | reverse complement strand
GATGTACTTGACGGACAACGGATCATCTTCCCCGCTGTCGCATAGCACGATGATCACCGTGTCCGGATCAGCTGCTTGAATTCGCCGCATGAGTTCCATCCCGTCGATATCCCGAGTGGCCAGGGCGGCCAGTGTGATCAGAGGACGTTTTTCTGTTTGGAATATTCTTTCAGCATCATCCGCATTTTCAACAAAACGCGCTTGTGACCCGAGATCGGACAATTTTTTCTCAAGTATGCCGCGGCTGTCCGCGTCGTCATCTATTACTAATATTGTTTCCATATGATTGTCCGGTAAGTTTCTTTAATCCGTCAAGGCAGACGAAATCATGGACATGATCTGTGAGGTTTCAAATCCCTTTAAATGAATGGCCCCGGAACGACACGAGGCGGTGCATAGCCCGCACCCTTTGCATAACGTCGACTGGATTTCCGCCTTGCCTGTCTTTTCATTGAACTTTGGCGCGGCATATGGGCAGACCGATACACAAATACCGCACGAACTACAATTGACCGGATCGGTTTGGGCCACCGTGCCGTCCACTGAAATCGTCTCGGAGGACAGGACCGTCACCGCCCTTGCAGAT
>JAAEQF010000828.1 GCA_024231695.1 FCB group bacterium | reverse complement strand
ATATGGAGTAAGCTTCTAAGGTATCATTACGAGGGTAGTATCTAAAAATCCAAAAATCCATATTACCATCTGAATCGTTATCGCCCCCCCAGGAGACAATGTAATTGCTAAAATCAAAATCAGCCGCAGTATCTACAATAAAATCCAAATAGTCATTTTGATCGAGTGATTCAAGTCCCAAATAAAGCCGCGCCGTATCTCCATTTGGCGAAACTGCAAAGAAATCTGAGACGCCATCACAATCGACATCACCGATATACTTGGGGTTGTAGTAATCATAAATGGTTAAAATCGGTGCGAAGTCAAAAGGATTCGCACCACCGAGATAGATAAACAGGCTTCGGGGATTTCGTACTTGACCGACGACAAAATCACCCAAGCCATCTCCATTGATATCACCGATTCCATCGCTATACCAGCCAAGTTGATCGTCCTGATCCTCGCCCTGTAATACATCGACAAGGCGAAGTTCCGCAGCTTGTAATACTGATGCGCAAAATATAATCGTGATAAAACAACAAAATGAACGCCAGCCGATCATAATCGAACCTTCGTGAAAGACGAATATCCTACCGGTAAGGTAATATAAATACCGGGTTTGTAAAGGGTTGAATTTGCGGCATCGCCGCTTTTTGGCTTACGCGTGGATGATCTTCATTTTATGTACTGTCAGGTCTTGCGTTCGCCGAAGGGCGGACGTGTGACCTGACAGTCATCCAAAACACCGGCAGGTCACAATTCGCCTTCTGCGAATCAAGACCCGCCGGAACAGGCTCGCGAGCCCCAAAACAAGAAAGCCCATTCGGTGGGGCGAATGGGCTTTCCTGCGTGCTCTCAGTAACCTGTCGCTGAAGCAATAATCAAAGAAGTAAAAACAAGGACAGGCTACTGAATTTTTAATGAAATCTCTTTTTTGGCTTACTCTCCTTCTGCGTCAGCCACTTGAGCAATTCTTTGTCGGCATCTTTTACCTGATGCAAAATATCGGTGCCATGAAAACCGCCCGGATATTTCTTCAGGACTTTCAGCCCCAGATAGTTGTCATAAAGCCACTGACTCGATTCAGCCGAATAGGTGTCGTCGATTCCGGCGGCGATGTAAACCTGTTTGCCCAGCGTGCCGCCCTTGACCGCCATAACCTCTTCTGGCTTCAAACCCCGATAGTCGCGTCCGGGAGAGAGAAGCACGCACTTTTGGAGCCATGGTTTGCGCATGAGAATCCCGGCGGTATTGGCGCCGATAGAGGCTCCGATAACGATCACATCATCATAATTGTAGGCGTCGGGATTTTTGGCCTTGAAATCCTTGAACATGGCTTCGATATCCGAGGGCATACGAGCAAACTGCTCAACGCCCATCTTGTCATGCGTCAACGTTTCTCCATGCACTTTGGTCGATAAGCCATGACCACGCATATCGAAGGCGATGGTTGTGTAACCGATTTTGTGCAGTTCGCTGGTGAATGGGGCATATGAATCATGGGTGTGCCGCATCATGGGTAAAAGCAGAGCCAATCCGGGGCGTTTGCCCTTGGTCGTGGAATCAATAACCGCTTCGATTTGCCAGGCGAAAAGTTTGAGACCGTCATTGGTTTCGATGGTCAGGACTTTTTCCT
>JAAEQF010000827.1 GCA_024231695.1 FCB group bacterium | reverse complement strand
TATCCGGGCAAGTTAAAAAACAAAAAAAATATTTCAGTTGTCGTTATGTAGTTTACACGATTTAAAACCGGTCTTAACATCGATAACCCAGCTCATTCCTAAGCGTTTAATAGGTGCCGCCGGATCGATTAACCCGGCGGCCATTAAGATATCAATAGACTTCGGCTTACTTGAAAACCTGATTCAGAGAGCTCAGAATCTCATTAGGCGTCTTCCGCGGACGCTCTTCATTGTCGGCGCCGACCGGGGCTTTCAAACTGGGCGTCGGAGAATTCCAGCCGATAATCCTCGTGTAGTCATACCCGGCATAGCTATACAGGCGACCGGTGATGTAATTACCTGACCAATTGGACGCGCCTGTAACCGGATCGGGGCCGGTAACCGGAATTGCAGTTACCCAGATATGAGAAACCGAATCGGTCAACATTTCGGGCGTCACGGTGAAGAAGGTATCAGTCGTGTTGTAATAGTGGTAATACCAGGTATTACTCCCATCAACATAATCGATAACTTCTACCTGCACATTGTAGTAGTCCGCATTTTCCGAGCTGGTCCAGCGGCAGGTCACGGAATCACCGACACCCAAAGTGTCTGCGGCATAGTTGGGAAGGATAGAATCGATTTCGTCATCGTCATAATCCAGCAATTTCAGGTTGCAGGTGGCGGTCATACCATCACCCCAGACGGTGAAGGTAGCGATATCGCCCGACTCGTACATGTAAGTCGATGCATCGCCATCCTCGTCGAAATAGATATACCAGTAATTGTCTCCATAGTCGTAGTAGTAGTCATAATCGATATCGTCGGGTTCGACCATAGAATCGCCGACCATTACTGAATCAATGTTCGGCATGACTCCGGCGAACCGGTGAATCTGCATTTCGGACATGTACGTTTCGGGATCAAGGTAAATGACACCGTCCGCCCAACCCATATAAACGATCTGATCGGGGCAAGCCGGACAGTCATCATCATCATCACTGCATCCAAGACCAATGAACAAGGCAGTAATGAAAATTGCCGCAAGAATAATTAACTTCTTGGACATAACGTCTCCTTTTGTTTTTAATTAGACTTTCGCGAATAGCGAAAGTGAAATTAGAGTATTTTAGGAATCGGAGCAAGTTAAAAATAAAGAAAGTCTGCTCGCTTCTCAGGGGCATCGAAAAAGAAAAACCTTGAATCTTGATTCGGCTGGACGTACCTTTTTTCATCGTGTAAGTACGGGACGAATGACGAGGAGGAAGATGAGGCGATTTGCCGTTTACCAATTGCCTTGGATCGCATATGCCGGTTTGATCATAATCGTTTCATCGATATCCAAACTACCTGACCCGAAAATCGAGTTTGAGTACATTGATAAACTGGCTCATTTCGGCGAATATTTCCTCTTCTTTCTTCTCACATATCGCGCTCTGGCTAACTTCCGCGAAGGTCAGCCGCATTTCTCGGTATATATCGTATCTGTGGTTTTATCGATCATTTTCGCGGCCCTGGACGAATATCATCAATCGTTTGTAAAGGGAAGGCAGTCAGACATTTATGATCTGGGAGCCGACACAATCGGGATCGTTCTCGGAGCACTGCTGCACTATTTATTCGGCAGACGGAAATTATCATCCAGACGCTGAATCCAATCTGATTGTCAAGGGAGGTATCCGGAATTGGATATGAAACGATATTGGCTGTTGACAATATGGAAAAGATTGCTATATTTCCATATGGTAGAGAGTTAGAGTCTGTTTAGCATTAAACGGTCTCCTCGTACTTCGCAGAAAAAGCTTGGTAACAAATCTTATTTTTTATGGAGGTTGGGATGAGAAAACTTGCGGCCTTAACTGCCATCCTGTCTATTTTTGTCCTTAGTAGCATGGCTCTGGCGGTTCCCGATCCGGGCGAACCGGACACGGTCTTTGTCGAATCCAAAGTGCTTCCACTTGGAACGACAGAATTCACCCTGGACATCGGCTTTTACAATGATGAAGACCTTCAGGCCTTTGATATCGGGCTCATTTGGGATTCACCCGATATCAGCTGTGATTCGGTATCTTTTTTCTATTCACGTGTCGCATATGTCAATTTTAAGCTTTTTGAAATCGACAATGCCGCGCAGCGTATGCATGGCGGTCCTGTTGTGATGTTTGAATCGTTGATTCCTCCGGGACGCGGCCAGGGCTATTTGGCCTATTTCTCAATTGATCCGGCCGCCACCGCACAGGTGATTACTTTTGACTCTTCTAAATATCCGCCTGCCGGAGACTTCGTGTTCACTCTGGGCTCCGGATTTAATATCGTTCCGCAGTTTGTAGGCGGCACGGTGACTCTTGGAGAGCCGAGTCCGCCTTCAATCTCCTTATCCCCGGCTAATATTGAAGTATCCGGATATACGGGATCGAGTCTCCCCACGGATCAAATCGACATCACCAATGCTGGTAGCGGAGCACTCAACTGGTCGGCCACGGCTTCCTCGGGCTGGCTTTCAGTTAATCCTGCCAGTGGAACCGGAAACGGCACTATTGATGTTGATTATAATCTCACCGGGCTTGCCGCCGGCACTTACTACGACACGGTATGGGTAAGCGATCCGGGCGCAGATAATAGTCCTCAGAGTGTTGCGGTTATGCTGACCCTGGTCGATCCACCCTGTCTGGCCGTCTCGACCGATGTGATCAATTTTGATGGGTTTGAGGGTGAAACTCTCAATGAAATCCTGAATATCTCCAATTGCGGCGGTGCGCCTCTGGAATGGACTATCTCCGGCATTGACGCCTTTTGGCTGTCGGTTTCTCATTCTTCCGGAACGAATGACCTGGCTGTCACTTTTATTGTCAATACTACCATGATGTTTCCCGGCGATTACAGCGATGTTGTGACTATATCCGGGACAGACGCCGACAATTCTCCCCAGGATATAACGATCAACCTGACCGTCAATGAATTAATCGTGATAGAAAACGACACGGTTAAGGTAGCTACTGTATCAGCCGCAGCCGGCGATCAGGCGGTAGTGGAAGTCAGTTATGAGAATTTCTCGCCGACATCCGGCTTCCAATTACCTTTGCATTTTGCCGGAACCGGATTGTTATGCGACTCGGTGTCCTTCGCTGGTAGTCGTTTTGAATATATGTCGATCAATGATGTCACTATCGACAACGATGCCTTCATGGTCTTAATCGGCGCTACTATTCTCGGCGAAGATCCATTGGCTGCCGGTTCGGGACTCATGGCGACGATGTATTTCGCCATTGACCCTTCGGCTGCAGATCAATTTATATCCATCGATAGTGGTCTGTACCCGCCAATTGGCGAATACATGTTCTACGATACCACCGGCGCCTCAAAGCCTACAGAATTTTTCTCAGGTGGCATCAACATCTCCGGTGTTCCCTGTTTTGAATTCCCGACAACAGAAATTGTTTTCAACGGCATGGCTGGCAGCCCTATACCTTCGGTCAGCCTGGAGCCGACCAATTCCTGCGGCGGCACTTTGACCTGGACTTTAGCCGACGACGCCCCCTGGCTAACGGTTACTCCCTCCGGCACCGAAGGTGATGACGCTGTCTTCGCCGTTAGTACTACCGTACTCGCCCCAGGCTCCTATACAGCCACGGCATCATTCGTTTCGAATGGTCTTGACGCTCCTTTCGAAGTCACGGTTATCATGAATCTGGCCGGCAATCCCGTACTCGGTTTATCAACGACTGAGGTTGAACTGGGTAGTGTTTGTCTGGGAGAATCGGTTTCCGGCACGTTTGGTGTCAGTAATCTCGGTACTGGTGATTTGAACTGGGCCGTTTCTTCAACTGATCCGATTACTTTTGTTGCCGATAATGGCGCAGCTCCATCGACGGTTGAATTCTCGGCGGCCACTACCGGGCTGGCCTATGGGCCACAGACAATGGAAATCACCGTTACCAGTGAGGATGCTTCCAATTCACCGCTAATGGTCGAAGTTAGCTTCAATGTTATCAATTGCACTGACTGCACTTTCGACATCGCTGATGTCGAGGCTCCTCAGGGCTATTCGGTACCAGTCCCGATTTATGCCTTCGATGTTTCGGATGTAGTCGGTTTTGAATTCCATATTGAGTGTGAGGATGATTTCACCACCCTGTCTCTGGATTCTATCACCTCGGATTATATTGTGACCGACATCCTCTGGCAAAAATTGGTTACGCTGGTTCATATTGTGTGGGTGGGCATCGACTATCCAACCACGGTACCGGATGGTGAACCGATAATCACTTTGTGGATGACCAACAGCAATGACATCGGCCATGTAAGTCAGCTTGATTGGCACGAAGGTAATGAAGTTGTCGGCCTTGATGGCAATCCTATGCTGGGCCTCGGTTATTGCAATGGCAGTATGACGGTTATCTCACCAACCTTTGATGTGGCTGGCGGCATAACCTATTACGATCCTACTCTACGGCCCATACCGGATGTCACAGTTGATCTCAGTGGTGACGCCGCGACTACAACGTACACCAATGTCGACGGCGATTACCTCTTTGCGGATCTCCTGGCCGGGCTTTACACTATAACGCCTTCTCGCAGCGCCGACGATTCCGGGACATCGATAGCGGACGCCATCATGATTCAGCGACATTTGGCGTTTCTTGAACCGTTTGACACGCCTTACGAAATGATTGCCGCTGACGTCAACCTGAGCAACACGGTAAGCGTCGCCGATGCCGTTTTGGTCGAAATGTATCTGGCCATGCTTATGGATCTTCCTTCAGGTAACTGGATTTTTGTCGATCAGTCGTACGGACTGACCATGGGCAATTGGTTTACCGCGCCGCAATCGATGGACATTGTCGTTACCAACGCGGATATTGTTTTGCCGAACTTTGTCGGTATTCGTATGGGTGACGTGAATTACTCTTGGTCACCTACGCCGCTGGCTCTGAAAGCGAACTCGGCCGATGGCGTGATTGCCCTGGATGTTGAAGACGTTTCCGGGATCTCCGGTGAACTGATCACGGTACCGATTACTATTTCCAGTGCCGTTGAAATAGCCGGATTGGAACTGCATCTTGGTTATGATCAACAACATCTGACCGCAATCGACATCAAGTCCGATCTTTTGACCAATTTCAGATCAAACCCAGCGGCTGACGCTGTTCACCTGGTCTGGGAGAACTTTGCCTCGCCGATCGAAGTGACGGACAAGCAGACACTGGCAACGATTACATTCCGTGCTGATGAATGGTTTGATGTTGTTACAGAAATACACGTTTCCGGCGCAGAAGTAGCCAATAGCAAAGGCGACGTGTACACTCTTGATCTCTCCGGCGGGACGATTATAGCTAATGCCAATTCCAATCCAACCCTGCCGACAGCATATAGTCTGGAGCAGAATACGCCTAATCCGTTCAATCCGCGAACAACTATCCGGGCCACTATGAAAGAAGCCGGTAACTATACCCTGACCATCATCAATATTACCGGCGAGACTATTCGCACTTATCGCGGTTCAGCCGACGCCGGCAATATTGAACTCGACTGGGACGGCCGGAGCGACAACGGCGAACAGGCAGCTTCTGGTGTCTATTTCTATCGGTTTGATGCCGGAGATTTCATCGACACCCGGAAGATGATGCTATTGAAGTAGATCGAGATTAAAAATAGTTGAGGAACCGATTATTTTGATTGGTTCCTCTCCAAATTACAAAATGGGAAGAGTTTCGTGATGAAATCCAGAAACCAAAGGCAATGGGCAATTATCATTTTACAGGTGATAATTGTCCTTTTCGCTTCGCCGTCGGTGCAGGCAATTGAGTTGTCCATTCCGACGCTGGACGGAACTCCATCTGATAACCTTACGGTTCCGGTTGTTGTAAAAGATTTCGTGAACGTAGCCGGAACACAGGTTCGGATCAGGTATGATACACTTAATCTCATTATCGATTCACTGAAGGCCCCGGCCCTGAACAACCCCACAGTGAATATCGGTATCGTGGGCGAGGTACACGTGATTAAGGTAGATTTTCTTAACCCGATCACCCTGGGCGACGGCGAAGCGCTGTTCACCATGTATTTTCGTATTGCCGGGGATGCTTCCGGCGATGCCACCATTGAATTCTTCGATGATCAGTATCTTGAATTAGTGGATGCATCCGCCCAGGCGATGGATGTCGCGGTCAGTAGCGGGAGTGTCAATATACTCCCCACGGCCACCGATGATAACGATAATCCTTTGCCATCGCGGTTTGAACTTTACCAGAATTATCCCAACCCGTTCAACCCGTCAACGACAATTGCATATTCGGTCGACAGAACCGGCCGCCTGACCCTGGAAATATTTTCTATAGCCGGTCAGCGGCTCGAATTAATCGATCTGGGACGAAAACTTCCGGGAACCTATACATACCGTTATTGGGCCGGCGATTTACCCAGCGGCGTGTATTTATATCGCCTTTCAAGCGATAATTTCAGCAGTTCCAGGACAATGATCCTTCTCAAATAGACCGTTTTAAAAAAAGACGATCTCTACCAAAAAATCCCGTCATCCCCGGCGGGATTTTTTTTGGACTCCCAGTCGCCCAGATGACAGCACAGCAATAAGACTGCTATTTCTATATGCCAAATCCCGAACAATGTTGAGACTATAGCAAAAACTCGCTTTATGGGTATAAATACGCTTAGAGATAGGATCATCCGTCCATTTGTGCAAGTTTTACAGATGGAATTTCCAAGGCAGAAAAAAGGGTCATATAGATGTAAATTGTCTCTTGACAGGGCCGATTTTATAAATATATTCTTATGGCTGGTTGTAAGACCGCTTAAAATTCAGGCCGCGCCACGAGCGGCCGATTATATTGATAAGCCTACTGGGGGATCGTCCAATG
>JAAEQF010000826.1 GCA_024231695.1 FCB group bacterium | reverse complement strand
TCGAGGATCACACCGGGACCCTGTGGATCGCGACCTACAGAGGCCTGAACCGGCTCGGGCCGGACGGGGCGTTCCAACACTACCTGCACGATCCCACCGATGATCGCAGCTTGAGCGACTCCTGGGTCCTGGCCCTGGCCGAGGACGGCGAGGGTCGGCTGTGGGTTGGCACCTACGGGGGGCTCGACCTCTTCGATCGCCCCTCCGGGACCTTCCGACATTTTCGCCATCATCCAACGGATCCCGAGAGCCTCAGCGACGACCGGATCCAGGCGATCGGGGAAGACGCCGACGGCGATCTGTGGGTCGGCACCGTCCGGGGCCTGAACCGCTTCGACCGCGAGACCGAGACCTTCACTCGCTATCGCCACGGCTCGGTCGACCTTACGACCGAGACGATCTACGAGCTCTATGCGGACCGCGAGGGGGCGGTCTGGGTCGGCACCCTGAACGCCGGCCTGACCCTCCTCCCCCGCGGCGCCGGCCGCCCCGTTCAGTATCGCCATCACCCGGCCGATCCCTGGAGCCTGAACGGCGACCGCGTCCATTCGATCTTCGAGGATCGCAGCGGCATCCTGTGGTTCGGCACCTGGGTCGGGCTCAACAAATACGACC
>JAAEQF010000825.1 GCA_024231695.1 FCB group bacterium | reverse complement strand
CAACAGCAGGAGATCCTGATCTTCACCTGAGATTTTCCAGAATGCCAAGTACCAACCTATTCGACTGTCGCCCGCACACCGATGGCGCTAATGAGGAGTGCTCAGTTGATGTCCCTCTCAATAAAAATGATGCCTATATAATGGTACATGGTCATACCGCAAGTAACTATCGTTTAAGTGTAACTGTCGCGTCCCGTGTGATAATGTACCTGAAAGGAATCGACCGCTGTTCCTGGCCCGTGATAAAATACACTCTCTCTTATCAGAACATAAACTGACCGGTTTATCATTATGAATATCGCACTGCATAAAAGAGCACGCACGACTCCTGCGGTCCGCCGCGAAATTCAGCACTCGGAGCTTTCCGAACGGAAACCTGCCGAAAGATACGGCATCAGCAGGAGCACGGTGCGTAAATGGAAATACCGCGACACGACTGACGATTTTTCGCACAGGCCGCATAATCTGCACGCGACGCTCACGGATCCGGAAGAAGCCGTGGTTGTTGAACTGCGCAGAACGCTTCTGCTTCCTCTGGACGATCTCCTTGTTATCGTGCATGAATTCATCTGTCCGCATATGTCGCGCTCCGCACTCGACCGCTGCCTGCGGCGGCACGGGGTGTCAGGCCTGAAAAAGCTGATCCCCCGGGAGGAGAATGAGAAAAAGCCGCTGAAAAGATTTAAAGATT
>JAAEQF010000824.1 GCA_024231695.1 FCB group bacterium | reverse complement strand
GTGTGGTCGCGGGCATGCCGGTTAACTCAGATTACATGGAAATAACATCCACGAAGGCTCCGAACAAACGGCCGGACCCGACGACCGAGGAGGGTCAAGCAGTTATCCGGGATCACCTGGACAGTATGCACGACCTGTTTGTGGATGCGATAGCAAAAGGACGCGGCACGACAGCCGCGACAGTAAATAGAGATTACGGCCGGGGCGGGATTGTCTTGGCTAAACAGGCCAAAGCGGCGGGCATGATTGACAGTATCGTGCCGGGCCCCAGACGGCCGAATAAAAAAACCGCTGCAAGCAGCGGGACGGAGGTTAATGCAATGGACTTGACTCAATTCAAGACCGAACACCCCGCCGTGTACGCGGAGGCGGTGGCGAATGGCGTACAGCAAGAAAAAGAGCGTTGCGAAGCGCATCTGACACTCGCTGAGGCGTGTGGTTGCCCGGAGACAGCAATTGAAGCGATTAAAGAGGGCGCGGAGTTTGGCAACAAATATCAAGCGCTGTATCTGGCTGCTAGTGCGCGCAATGCTGCATCGAGCGCCCGCGTAGATGACAACCCCGATACGGGGATCCCGGCACCAGTAGCCGATATGACAACCGAACAGGCAGAAACCCAAGCCTTTGAGGATGCCATTGAAGCGGATATCTTTGGTGATGTGAAGGCGGTGCAGAATGACTAATCCGGTAATCACAAATATTGATAATGGTTCCGTCGGTCGGTCCCATCTGATTAACAGTTTCGAACTGCTCACATATGGAGGTGTCGATACAATCGCCGCCGGGACTCTGTTGGGCCGCGTACTTGTTGACGCTGCTATCACGCCGGCCGCTGATGCCGGAAATACCGGCAACGGGACTTGTACGGTGGCGTCGGTCACCGGTGTTGGAACAATTCCGATTCCGGGGTCATACAATCTCGAATGTGTATCCGCTGTCACGAATGGTGGTGTGTTTAAGTTGGAGGACCCCCAGGGCCGTTTGTTGACGTCACAACTTACAATGACTGCTGGCGCCGGTGCCGCGACTATTTTTGAGACTTCGGGTTTGATTTTCACACTGACCGATGGCTCTACAGATTTTGCATCCGGCGATATCTTTTTGCTTCCCGTGGTTGCAAATAACAAAATGGTACCGTTCGCTACTGATGGCGTTCGGGGTGCTGAGATTCCCGTTGCGGTCATGAGCGATTCGCAGACCTCGACCGGCGCCGGTGACCTCCCGATATCCCCTTATATTAGTGGGACGGTAACAGAGGAACGACTGATCATTGACGCAGTCGGGACACCGGGCAGCGGAATCACCGCAGCTAT
>JAAEQF010000823.1 GCA_024231695.1 FCB group bacterium | reverse complement strand
TGACCGGCAAAACCACCCGTTTTGGCTTAATGTTTATCCTACTTATCAGCCTCACCCATTGGCTGACCGTCACCCAGGCGCAAACTCCCGAAGAACAAGCACTGGCGATGATCGAAGCCGCAGCATCAGAGGGCGCGACCACCCTCGATTTGTCGGATATAGGACTGACAGCGCTGCCACCAGAAATCGGGCAGCTCACCCATCTGAAACGGTTGGTATTATCTGAGAACAAGTTAACGGAATTACCGTCCGAAATCGGCCAACTTACTGCTCTGGAAGTGCTGAATCTGTCCAATAAATCGTATTTAGATCACAACAATGAATTGACAACATTACCAACCGAAATTGGGCAACTCACAAATCTGAAAGAACTAAATTTAGCGAAAAATAGATTAGACTCTATCGGCAATAGTAGAATGGTGGGTATTAGACGCACTGCCCCTATCTTTAGTCGCGGGTCTCAGACAGCAAGTGGATAGTCCACTCTCAGATTGTGCAATCCACAGGCGGTTTCCATCACCAAATCGTCGAAATCTTGTTTAAGATTGCGGAAAATGTCCTGCGTGATCCGGTAAACTTTCACGCCGCCTATGCTGTGCTCGACCCGAATACGCACACTTGAAATGATAGCGTTTTCGGCTTTCTCTTCAGGGGTTAGTTCACCTCCCTTTGGCTTTTTCTTCGGTTGAAAGGTCGCGGTGTTTTCCGGTTCGTAACCCTGAAACCCGGTATCCTTCCAC
>JAAEQF010000822.1 GCA_024231695.1 FCB group bacterium | reverse complement strand
TGGATGGGTTCGACCAGGGATCCACCAAACCATCAATCATGATGACCATGGTTCCTATGATGATGGTGGTCACAATGGTAATAGGGGTGATGATGATGATGGTGGTCATCATGATAATGGTGACGATGATGGTGATGGTAAGGGCGATGGGCGATCATGGTCATAATCAGGGGTTTGGTCAGGGACCTCAGGGGGCATCATGGTCATGGTCGTTCCAATCCTGACTTCTTCCTCCTGTGTTTCTTATGTGCTCTTTGGATGGGTTCGACCAGGGATCCACCAAACCATCAATCATGATGACCATGGTGCTCATGATGATGGGTGGTTTGGTCATGGACCTCGGGGGCATCATGGTCATGGCCGTTCCAATCCTGATTTCCCCCTCTTGTTTTTCTTATGTGCCCCCTGGATGGGTTCGACCAGGGATCCACCAAACCACCAATCATGATGACCATGGTTCCTATGATGATGGTGGTCACAATGGTAATGGGGATGATGATGATGGTGGTCATCATGATAATGGTGACGATGATGGTGATGGTAAGGGTGATGGGCGATCATGGTCACAATCAGGGGTTTGGTCAGGGACCTCAGGGGGCATCATGGTCATGGTCGTTCCAATCCTGATTTCCCCTTCTTGTTTTTCTTATGTGCCCTCTGGATGGGTTCGACCAGGGATCCACCAAACCATCAATCATGATGACCATGGTGCTCATGATGATGATGGGTGGTTTGGTCAGG
>JAAEQF010000821.1 GCA_024231695.1 FCB group bacterium | reverse complement strand
CGCAAGGCCGGGTGGGATACTCACGGTCTCCCGGTTGAGGTGGAAGTCGAGAAACGGCTGAAGCTCAAAACCAAGCAGGATGTCGAAAAGTACGGTGTGGCCGAGTTCAACAAACGCTGTCGCGAATCGGTCTTTACCTACAAGAAGGAATGGGACGATATCACCCGCCGGATCGGCTACTGGCTCGATTTGGATAAAGCCTATATCACCCTCGAAAACTACTATATCGAGTCGGTTTGGCACATTCTGGAAAACTTCTTCAACCGCGACCTGATCTACCAGGGGCACAAGACAGTGCCGTTTTGCCCTCGATGCGAGACCGGACTGTCGTCGCACGAGGTGTCTCAGGCTTACAACGATGTATCCGACCCGTCGGTGTTTGTCAAGATGAAGGCTGTTGATGAGGATTTTTCATACCTAGTCTGGACGACCACTCCCTGGACACTGCCGTCGAATGCGGCTATCTGTTTTCATCCCGATGAGACCTATGTTAAAGTCTCACACGACGGCGAAAAACTGGTGATGGCTAAGGCGCTGTGCGATAAAGTTCTCGGCGAGGAATACGAAATCCTTGACACTTACACCGGCGCAGATTTCATAGGCAAAAAGTATATACCGTTGTTTGATACTTTCGCGAGCGAATCGGACAAGGCATTCTTTGCCCTGAATGACGGCTTTGTAACTATGGAAGACGGCACCGGGATCGTGCACATCGCTCCGGGCTTCGGCGCCGATGATTATGAACTCGGTAAGAAAAATGATTTACCGGTTCTGCAGGCAATCAAGGAAAACGGTCATTTCAAAGAAGACACCGGATGGCTGTCGGGTAAGTTTATAAAGGATGCTGACCCTGAGATAATTAATGACCTCAAAAAAAGAGGTCTGTTATATAAATCTGAAAAATATGCTCACAGTTATCCTTTCTGTTGGCGCTGTGATTCCCCGTTGATATATATCGCGAGAAAATCCTGGTATATCAAGACGACACAGTTCAAAGACAAGCTGTTGGAATACAATAAAAAGATCAACTGGTATCCGCCGGAAATCGGTGCCGGACGCTTTGGCGAGTGGCTGGAAAATAACATCGACTGGTCGCTGTCCCGCGAACGGTTCTGGGGTACACCTCTGCCGATCTGGATCTGCAAGGAATGCGGCGAGAAGAAGGCGATCGGCTCGGTCAAACAACTTCGCACGAGTGGCATTGATGTCCCGGATGATTTGGATCTGCACAAGCCGCATATCGATAATATCAAACTAAATTGCCCGGCCTGTAAGGGTAAAATGGAACGCATCCCCGAAGTCATCGACGTCTGGTTCGATTCCGGTGCTATGCCGTTCGCCCAATGGCATTATCCGTTCGAAAACAAGGATAAATTCGATACGGAACTGTATCCGGCTGCATTTATCTCCGAGGCAGTGGATCAGACCCGAGGCTGGTTCTATTCTCTGCTGGCGATTTCGACGATTTTTTATGACAAACCCTGTTTCCAAAATTGTATTGTCCAGGAATTTGTCGTTGACAAGGAAGGCAAGAAGATGTCGAAGCATGTCGGCAACGTTGTCAGCCCGTTTGAGATGGTTGACACATACGGAGCCGACTCTGTCCGCTGGTATATGATCTCGACCTCGCATCCGTGGATCTCGTTAAAATTCGACGTTGAGGGCGTTGCTATAACCCGCCGGAAGTTCTTCGATACTCTGAAAAACTGTTATGCTTTCTGGGCGCTATATGCCAATATCGATGACGTTGCCGACAATGCCGAGAAGGAAGGCGTTTCGGTTGGAGAATACCTGAGTAAGCGTAAAGGTGAGGAAAAACTCATCGATAAATGGGTCCGTTCTCGCTTTAATACGGTCATCAAGGAAACGACCGAGGCGTTTGATAAGTACAATGTAACTCGCGCTACGAGACTGGTGCAGGAGTTTGTCATCGACGACCTGTCAAACTGGTATATCCGTCTCAATCGCT
>JAAEQF010000820.1 GCA_024231695.1 FCB group bacterium | reverse complement strand
TCGTTGCTTCCGGAGATGGTAATGGCAATGGTCTCTGTGTCGCTAAGCGGGTTGCCGTCGTCGTCAACCGCCTTGACCGTGTAGGTCAGAACCAGGGTTTCTCCCGTGGCCAGGTAATCAAAGGTTTCTGCACCGGAGTTAAAGCTCCAGGCCAAAGTGGCACTGGTCGTGCCCCCGTCTAAAACTGCCTCCGGGGTTACCGTCAGCATGGACCGCAGGTCATCATCGCTCGGGGCGGCATCATCGGTCCGGTCCGATGTGCCCGTGATGCTCAAACCGTCCACGGAGGCCGTGATATTGTCCGTGGTATCCACATCGGCTACCGTCAGGGTGCCGGTAGCGGCCAGCGCGGCGTTGGTCTCGGAAAGGCCAGCTGAATCCGGTCCGTCGGTGATCACCGGCGCGTCGTTGCTTCCGGAGATGGTAATGGCAACGGTCTCAGTGTCGCTAAGCGGGGTGCCGTCGTCGTCAACCGCCTTGACCGTGTAGGTCAGAACCAGGGTTTCTCCCGTGGCCAGATAATCAAAGGTCTCTGCTCCGGAGTTAAAGCTCCAGGCCAAAGTGGCACTGGTCGTTCCCC
>JAAEQF010000819.1 GCA_024231695.1 FCB group bacterium | reverse complement strand
GGCGTGGTGTTGGCTGCCGGCAAGGGCGAGAGGGCTAGACAGTATAAACAGTTTACTATGGTGGGCGGTCAGTTATTGTGTTGTTATGCCATGAATAATATGACTGACTCGGGTGTATTTCATGAAATAATAGAGGTTACCCCGAGGGTTTGCGGTTTACCGTTAAATGACAATCATCGACGGATAATTGGCGGCCCTACACGCATTGAATCCCTATATAACGGTGTTATGGCTTGCGAAGGCGACTATGTTATTTTTACCGACGCCGCCAGACCGTACACGCCGCCGTGGGTGTTTAGTAAAATAGCTAATATATTGCAACGTAATAATGCCGTAGTTGTTGTACAGCCAGAATACGACTCAATTATTAAGGCGCGTGATCGGGACTGGGACGCGTGTTTTCACGATGGCGTTTTGGATGATTACCGCCAGAGCTGGGAAAACTACCCCAGGGACTTTATCCGTAGAATACAGACGCCGAATGGGTTTAAGACGGCAATATTAATCGACATCCTCGAAGATATGATCGATAAAAATAAAACAAACGACTCAGCCATTAGTGAGTATATAAGGCGTTTCGGAAAGCCGGCCTTTCTGACGGATGAGTTTTTTAACGACAAAGTTACAACCGCGGCTGATTTGAGACATGCGAAAGTTTATTTTAGCTGAAGAAAGCGACGGTGAATGATGAAACTGCGTAAAAGAATACGGCTATGGCTAAAAGGCTGTAAGCCGATGGGGGGTAGGCAATATATTAAGCCGCCTGACAAAGAGCATCAGGTAATAGGTGTAGATGCGGGTTGCGGCGAAGATTGGAAAGGCTATTCAATTTTTACGGTCACAACAACAGAAGGAGAAACGAATAATTGTGGTATAACGTTCACAATTAAGGGATTGTATTCCAAATCGGCCAAGACGGCCAGGGAGATAAATAAATGAAAGAAGATGAATATAAATGTGCAGTTTGCGGCGGTGTATATGAGTTCGGACGATCTTATGAAGAAGCTAGAGAAGAACTTAATAACAACTTCCCTGGTATTCCTGTATCCGATTGTGTTGATGTCGAAGCCAATGATTGAGGCTTTACAACTATTAACACGAGACAAGCAGGATTCTTACGAGAAATACATAGATAAAATTGCACGCAGTGGCAACATTATTGCCATAAAAGTAAAATTAGCTGACCTGAAAGACAATATGGATATTACCAGATTGCCGAACGAATTAACCGGCAAGGATATAGATAGACTAATTAAATACCTAACTGCGTTTAAGGTTTTAAGTCTTTATCGTACTAAGAAATGAGAGTTTTATGAAACACCCAACACCAAGACAACTTGAGGCTTACTATTGGACGCATATAGTGGGATTAAGCCAACACGAGGCGGGAGATCGCATGGGCGTCACCAATACGGCGATTAGTAACCTACTTAACCGATTCTTTGAAATTAGGCCGAAATTGAAACCAGACATCCATGTTTGTAAAAAAATTAAAACCGCCGTCTCTTTAACTGAGGCGGTTGACGACGATATTGTACGGCGAATTTAACGGTCGGTCCATATGGAATGGTTGGGTATTATTAAAGAGGGCAATGTTTTGCTTGCAAAAATATAATCACTTTAAATGGCGGGGTTTCAACTTGCCCTCTTAATTTTTAACAATAACGTAATAAACGGCGAGTTGTGATACAAATAAGCATTATATCGTCACGCAATACGAATTATATATGCCAACTGCACCAAAAACATACTTACAGTTAGTTAGAGCCGAGCGGGGAGCGCCCAGAGAGAGAGATGTTCGGGAGAGTGCATCAAAGAGGGGATACGACGGTCGGTGGCAGCGGTTCAGGCAATACTACTTGAGGAACAACCCCTTGTGCGTTGACTGCCTGGCCGCTGACCGTACCGCCGAAGCAATCATAATACATCATATCAAATTATTAAGGGATCACCCTAATCTTAAGTATATTGAGAGTAATTTAATGGGATTGTGTCGGGCTTGCCACGGTAAAAGACATGCACGAGATTGATAATCTTATAAAATATTGGAGCAAATAGACTTTGGGGAAAAGAGGACCGCAACCGACGCCGACCAGCATACTGCATAAACGCGGATCATGGCGGGCGGCTTTAAGAGACGGCGAACCGGAGGGCGACGGCAGCGCGCCGCCAATGCCGACAGGTCTGGATGAGGCAGCCGAGACTGAGTGGAATCGGGTAATCGGGTGGTTAGAAATTAATGATCTAACATCATCAGTAGATATGTCGGCGTTGGCGGCTTACTGTGTATATTGGTCCGTATGGTGCAAATTGTCCCTTAAGCTAACCGGCATGGAGGACGTCACGACAACGGCGTACCGTCGGTTACTAACTTGCGTTAACGATGCATTTAATAACATGCTAAAGGCCGCCAGAGAGTTCGGCTTCACGCCGTCAAGTCGCACAGGATTAAGAGTTGGAGAGAGAAAACAAAAAACAGACGACCCGCTTGCAGTATATTTCCAGGCCGGACGAAAGTCGTCAGGATAGCCATGATTATATTCGTGAAGTAATTAAATGCATCCCCGGCTATGATCCATACCGCAATGCTGACGGCTACACCTTTGACACAACAAAGGCGTTAATGGCCGTTAATTTCTTTTGGCGGGCGGTCAGGCACATCAAAGGCAATATGGCGGATAAGCCGTATGAACTGCAATTACACGAACAAGCGATAATGGCCAACCTTTTTGGGTGGGTGGACGCTGAGGGTTACAGGCGATATCGTGAATGTTTATATTACGTGCCGCGTAAAAACAGCAAGACGACCTGGGCCGCCGGCGTGGCGTTGTTTGTAACGTTCTTTGACAATGAGCAGGGCGCCGAATGCTATTGCGCCGCTTCTGACCGCGACCAGGCCACATTATTATACGGCCAGGCTGAGGCAATGGTGCATAAGTGTCAGACGTTAGACGACAGATGTCAGATATACAAGACCAGTAAAACAATATCATTCCCGTCAACCAACAGCTTCTTTAAGGCCATATCTGCTGAAGCGGCCAGTAAACATGGATATAACAGCCATTTGATTCTGGTCGATGAATTGCATGCCCAGCCGAACCGTGAGCTTGTCGACGTCTTGTTAACGTCCACCGGATCGCGTAAACAACCGTTGGTCGTATGTATCACAACCGCTGACTATAGCCGCGAAAGCATTTGTAACGAAAAATATGATTACGCATGCGGCGTTCGAGACGCCAGGGTTGACGATCCGACGTTCTTACCGGTTATCTACGAAGCGTCTATTGAGGACGACTGGACCGACGAGGCGGTTTGGGCTAAAGCCAACCCGAATTTAGGGAAATCAGTAAGTCTTGAGTATATCCGCAAAGAATGCGCAAAGGCAAAGGAGATCGCCTCTTATGAAAATACTTTTAAGCGTCTGCATCTTAACGTTAGGACTCAGCAGGATGTTCGCTGGCTGCCAATGGATAAATGGCTTGCCTGTGGCGCACAATACGACGAAGCGAGCTTATTGGGCGCAGAATGCTATGCGGGTCTCGACCTTGCTTCGGTAGCCGACGTGACCGCTTTTGTGATGGTTTTTCCGCAAGATGACGGCACATACAAGGTATTGCCAAAATTTTGGGTTCCCGAGGAAAACGCACATATCCGCGAACGGCGCGATAAGGTGCCTTATACGGCGTGGGCCAAGCAGGGTTTTTTGACCTTAACGCCCGGCAGGCGAGCCGATTATGAGATCGTTGAACACGATATCTTAGAGTTGGGTAAAAAATTTAATATACGTCAGGTTATGGCGGACCGGTGGGCCTTTGAGCCTTTAAGGCAATTATTAATTAAAGCTGGAATGCCGGAAGATAGTATTGTCGAATTTGGTCAAACCTATGCGTCAATGTCCTCGCCAACGAAAGAAACGGAAAGGCTGATATTGGGGAGAGAGCTACTGCACAATAATAATCCTGCGTTAAATTGGATGGCGGGAAATGTTACAGTCCAGACTGACCACGCTGAAAATCTCAGACCGGACAAAAAGAAATCAACTGAAAAAATTGACGGCATTGTAGCGCTCATAATGGCTTTAGGGGGAGCGATGATTGCCCAAAAACAACCTGAATATCGGATAATATCATTATGAGTTGGCTTAATTATTTTAATCCTTTTAGGCGGCATAAAAATGCGTTGACCTATAAGGGTGTCTGGTTGTCGGGCGAGACGCCTGTCGGTAATTATAATTATAGTCCGGCGACCGCAATGAGGATACCGGCTGTAAACGCCTGTGTGCGAGTGCTTTCTGAGTCGGTCGCTGTTTTGCCGTTGTTTATGTATAAGCGGACTAACGCTGGCAAACAGCAGACGACAAAACACCAGTTGTATAAGTTATTGCATGACCGTCCAAACGCTTGGCAGACGTCATTTGAGTGGCGTTTGACTATGATGCAAGATGTTTTGCTTTGGGGAAATGCATTATGTGAAATAGTTACCCGTAACAGCGGCGCCACTATCGCGAGTTTAGAGCCGTTAAAACCGGATTTTGAAGTTAAGCTTATTGACGGCAAATTATTTTACACTGTCGAAAACTATAATAACCAAAGAGGGAATTTGTCGGCTGAAAATGTTTTTCATATTCGCGGCCTCGGCAACCATGGTTATAAAGGCATATCGCCGCTTGAATACGCAGGTAGAACGTTAGGGCTTGCCGAGAAGGCTGAGCAGTATTCTGAGTCGGTGTTTGACCACGGCGGCGGTAAGCGGGTCGCGATAAAGGTGCCCGGCGCAATAAGTTCTGAAGATGAATCACGGCTGCGAAAAGACTGGTCGTCTCATTACAAGAATAATGCAAAGGCGGCCATTATAAACGGCGGGATGGAAATTGGCGAAGTCGGCACTGATCCCGAGTCAACGCAATACATAGACGCTCGTAAATTCCAAATTAACGAGATTGCCAGGATATTTAGATTGCCGCCCCATTTAATAGGCGATCTTGAGAGAGCCACTTTTAGTAACATCATCCAGCAAGACCTTGAGTATCTTAAATATGCATTATGGCCCTGGTTAGAGCGGTGGGAGCAGGCTATACAGCGTGATCTTATTAGCGACAAACAAAAATATTATGCCGAGTTTGACTTAAAGGGACTGTTGAGAGCGGATCCTGAAAGTCGGGCCAAGTGGTATCATACAATGCGGCTGGACGGGCTAATGACCGCTAATGAGATTCGTGGAATTGAAAATATGAATCCGGCCAAAGAAGGCGGAGACGACTTATGGCGCCCGGTTAATATGGGCGTGGTGGGAGAAGAAAATGTTGAACTGGTACAAAGTCCGGAACAAGGGCGAGAAAGCAACTGACGTTTATATTTATGATGAGATATCTATATACGGCATAACCGCCGAAAGCTTTATCTCAGATATAAGCGACGTCAAGACGCCGGTTATTAACCTGCATCTTAACACGCCCGGCGGTTATGTATTTGACGGGTTCGCTATCTATAACGCTTTGCAACAGCATAAATCTAAAGTGGTTGTGCATATTGACGGCTTGGCGGCAAGCGCCGGGTCAATCATAGCAATGGCCGGCGACGAGGTCAAGATGGCCGCCAACGCTTTCCTGATGATACATAGACCATGGTCAATGGTAATCGGCAATGCGTCAGATATGCGTAATGAAGCCAAAGTGCTTGATAATATTGGCGGGTCTTTAATTGACACTTACGTCAAAAAGACCGGCTTGGACCATAAAGTAATTACCGATTGGCTTGCAGACGAAACCTGGTTTAACGCAGACGAGGCGTTGAAACACGGGTTTGTCGACGCCGTTGTTGATGATAAAGAGATTGAGAATAAACATAACTTAAATGACTTCGGCAACGTGCCGGAGCAGGCAAAGGAATATCACGATGACAAGCCAACATTGCGAATGGCAGAGCAAGCCCTGCGTGAAGCAGGATTTTCTCGAGCAGCGTCAAAATCTATCTTGACGGGCGCCAATCGGCGGGAAGCAGAAGGTGATGACTGTCTCGACCTTGTAAATGTTATCTACTCTGCAAAAAGGAGATTGAAAAATGGATGACAATAAACTTAACAGCGTCGTCACCGCCGTCAACGATTTGGCGGACGGCATCGATGCAAAAATTGAGGCCAAGATTGAAACGGCGCTGGAGAACCATTCGACAGAACCGGTTAAGAACGCTCTTGATGAGATGGAAACCAAGATCGGCGACTTAACCAAACAAGTTGAAAACGCACACACAGCCAACGACAATCTCAAGGCCCATCTTAGGGCTTTACGGCCAATAACCACGGCAAACGACGCCAAAACTGTATATGAGGGCTTAGGTCATTATGTACTCGGCACAATGGGCGGAAACGCCAAAAGTCGCAAATGGCTTAACGATCATGGGATTATGGCGGCCATGTCTGAGGATACGTCCGCAACCGGCGGGGCATTGGTTCCTGATGCGTTTGTACCGGAACTGATTGATCTGCTGAATTCTTACGGCGTGGCCCGTCAGAACGTTAGGGTTGTGCCGATGTCCAGCGATACTGCAACCTGGCCACAAATTACTGCTAATGTTACAGTTTATAAGCCCGGCGAGAGTGTGGCGATTACCGCCAGTAACCCAACCTTTGGCAATGTACCGCTTGTGGCTCAAAAGCTTGCGGCTCTAACTGCAATTAGTTCGGAACTGGAAGAGGACGCGGCCTTGGCGGTCGGTCAGATTGTAGCCACCAGCATGACTAGCGCTTTGGCTAAAGCGGAAGATCAAGCGGTCTTCTTAGGCGACGGCACCAGCACCTATTGGGGCTACACCGGCATTACCGGCGCCTTTGCGGGTATTACCAGTTACACGGCTGGCACCGGCGGCTTAAATATAGCTGAATCCGGCGACAACACGTACGCAGAGGTAACTATTGCCGCTCTGAGAGGCGTGGTCAAGAATTTGCCGTCACGTTTCGAACGCAACGCTAAGTGGTACATGAGTAAAACCGTGTTCCATGATATTTGCGTTCGTTTGGCCCAAGCAGCCGGCGGCGCCTATATGGCTGAGTTCCATCAGCTGCGCGGTAAAACGTTTATGGGTTATCCGGTTGAGTACGTTGACGTCATGCCGTCCAGCGAAGCTAACAGTCAGATTTGTATGTTCTTTGGCGATCTGGAAGCGGGTGTATTTTTAGGCGACAGGCGTAAACTAAACATTGTGCAGGATAGATCGGTTTATTTTGCTGAGGACCAGATAGGCATTCGCGCAACTGAGCGATTTGCAATTAACGTCTTCGGTCACGGCGACTCTTCAACCGCCGGTCCGATTTGCGGCTTAATCTTGACAGCGTCTTAATCATAAGGATAAGGAGAATATATAATGGCTATACCTATTGAAAAAACAAAAGTTGGCGTTCTTGTGCCGCCGCAGCTGAAAGACAACGGCGAGCCGAGCGGGCTGACTTATATTGACACCAAGGGATATAAACACTTAAGAGTGTATATCGTTACCGGCACTACAGACATTGCCACTACGGCAGCGCCGAAATTGCAAGAGTGCGACACGTCCGGCGGGTCTTACGCTGATATTACGTCAGCGGCTTTAGCTGACGCGATTGCCGATGATGAGGACGACAAAGCATTTGTTATTGACGTCGATTTAACTAAAAATCGTAAACGTTATATCAAGTGCCTGATAACCGCCGGCAACGGTTCAACCGGGACCAACCTGGCATTACTCGGCATCCTGTCAAGACCTGACAGCGGAACGATTGACGTTGACGCCGGGGCGACGGAGCTAATAAGCGTCTAACAACGGCTTTATTTAGCCTGTCTACGCTGACCGACGCCCGCCAGCTTGTTTCCGGCGACAGCCGGGACACATCGTCGAGCTGACAACGGGCCGAGGCGGCTTATTATTGTATTTGAGAGCGTGGGCGGCGACACAAGCCGCTCACGTCCTCACTATTAACGTTTGGGAGAGAGTGATGGAGAGTAACGTATTACTTGCGGTCCCGGTCGGCGGGATGATTGAGCCGGAAACAAGTTTGGCGATAGCTAAGATGACGCGACATCCGCTGATTACATATATCAGCGTTAAGGGATCGCCAATAGACCAGGTAAGAAACGACCTGGTAAGGATATTTCTTAAGAATCCGCAATTTACCCATCTGATGATGATGGATTCTGACGTTGTGCCGCCTGACGGTATTGTTGATATGCTGTTAGGGTGCGACAGCGCCATGGCTACCGGAATTGTTCCTATTTGTCTAAAGGGCGCCATTGTATCAAATGTTGTCGTTAAAGCTGTCGGTGATACAGAGATATTTATGACCGATTGGCGCGATCGCGACGAACCGTTTGAGGTTATCGGCGCCGGCGCCGGCTGCATAATGATAAAGAGGGATGTGTTTAAGGCGATAAGATGGCCGTGGTTTAAGCATGTTGAGAAACGCAAGGCCGGCGACCGGATTGGAGAGGACATCTATTTTAGTCGCAAGGCCGCCAAGCACGGATATAGATATAAGGCTAATCCGAAAGCTTTGTGTGATCACATTAAAAAGATGGGTCTGCTTAAAATTGTAAAAGGGTTTAATCTAACGGATGAGATAAGAAATGGTAACGGGTAAATTAATAAAAGACGTTCGTATCGGGCGAAACGGTCGGGTTAGTATGTTAGGCGGCGAGCTGCGACTAAGAGGACAGGTTATGTGTTTGCATGACGACGACGTTGAATATATTGAACAGGAGCAGCCATGTCGGGAGAAATTAGCGCTAATTGCGGAAGTCAACGTCAAGAAACCTGCGAAGGCCGATTTGACCGCATCGAAACGAGTCTCACGGAAATCAAAGACCAAATCGACCAAATTGACCAAGCGATCAGGGGCAACGGTAAAGTTGGGCTCGGTACAAGATTAGCGCTGGTTGAGGCTGACGTTAAATCGCACAAATGGACGTGGCGGATAATCGCCGCCACTGTGATTGGTATAATAGTTAAAACAATATGGGGGTGAGGCTATGTCATTCACTATAAAAACGGTGGTAACGGGTATTGGTTGCAATAATGAAAATAAGGCGCCTGGAAAGACGAGCCATGACTCTAACAAACGAACAGATACAAACCAAGTTTGACACAATAACGGGCGTTAGCGACCCTACCTGGTCTCAACTTAAACCGGGACTGCTGACTATCGCAAAACCCAGAACCGCCGAGAGACTTGATATACCCTTAGAAGAGGTCCAGAACAGTCAGATAATAGAATGCGACCTATTTGGCGGGAGATACGATATATTGACCATCCATAGAGCTTTGCGAATGGTAAACGCGCTCAAACGAACCGCCTTGACGGCGGCGCTGCGAGTTGAATTCCTGGCGTTGGACCTAGACGACTACGTTATTGATAAGAGAGACGACGGCGTGTGGGAGGTAACTTTAGATGGCTAACACCTGGATAGTCGGCGGCAAGGGCACTATGGCCGATGCGAGCGACAACAACGGCGGCGGGTTCGTCAACGGAGTGAATGGGACTTATGCGAACTCTATCGATACAAACGGCGGGCCGGTTGATTCGCCCGTCGAATGCACCCTGAGCGAATCTGGCGGCGCCGTGCAAATCACCAAAGCAAGCGGGTTCACAAACACCGAAGAGGGGCATTACGCTAACTGCATCCGGACCTACGGATCGGAGATTCCAGAAGGCATATACGCCGTTCTAACTGTAGTTGACGGTAGCAACATAATTATCGACTTGGCGTGGAACGCGCTTTACGCCAGCGATAAAATTACCTGCAACGTCGGCGGCGCTTTCGCGACGATCCAATCGGCGTTTGACCTATTGGCGAACGGTGAAGATGAGTGTCTAATCGCGACTGACACAAGCACGGTGACCGAATACACCAGCGGCACGAAACTTTCGTTGCCGACAACGGCGGCGTTTGGCGGCACCGGGGACGCTATAGTGATACGCGGCTGCGATAAAGCTGACGGCGGTTGGTTAGGGGTTAGTGAAGAAAAACCGGAAATAACGTCAAGCACGTCGGCGTTGGCTTCATTGCTTGAATTGATTGACGATAACGAAGGCTATAAATTTTATGATGTAGTTTTCGACGGCACTAAGGCGTTGGGAAATGACGCAACGGCCTGTTTGGCGCTGGTTGGAGGTACGGCGTATTACCCTGACGACGTATTCTTTTTTAGATGTGTGTTTAAAAATGCGCTTTCTTACGGAGTGCATTGGAACGCAAGGGCTGCGACCCATTGCGGTTTGTACGACTGTACGATTATTGACAACGGCAGCACAACCAGCCATCACGGAGTTTATGGGCAGTATTCAGCCCCGCCTATGATTAACTGCACTGTTACGGGCAACAGCGGGGACGGAATATACACTGCTCAACCAGGGGGAGGGCAATCTATAATAACCGGCTGTGTTATTGCGGATAACGGCGGTCGAGGCATATACAAAGACCGATACTTCACAAGACTTAAGATAGTTGGCAACACTATCGCCAATAACGCCTCTCACGGGTTTGAGTTTTCTTATAGCAGCACTCCGACCGTTTATACAGCGGGCGTCTTTAGTCATAATATATTCTACGGCAACACCGGCGACGCCCTGTACACCGCTGAAACAACCCTACCCGATCATATAGGATTTACCAAAAACTGCCTGAACGGCAACGCCAACGACACATTTACAGGCTACACCCAGGTAATGGACGACGCAACTAACATAACAACCGATCCAAAGTTCAAATCAGAATCAACCGGTGACTACAGGCTAACGAGCGGATCGTCGTGTTTGAATACAACAACTGGAAAAGTCATTGGCGCGCTGGGCCCTGAAGAAAGCGCCGGTGGTTTAATTACTCATCCCGGCATGGGCGGAGGGATGCGAGGCTAAATTATGCGACAAGTAACAGAAGGCAAAACTTCCTACATAACTCACATATTTATTCAAGACAGTTCTTCGTCCACCGGCGCCGGGCTGGCAAGTCTTGACAACACTAAAGTGTCTATCTATTGGATTCAACCGGGCGACACGGGTGAAACGGCGGCTGTTGCCGTGAACACCATCGGCACGCTCGGCACGTTTGCGGGCGATGCGGGTGATTTTGCTTTCGCGCCGGTTGACAACACCAATATGCCGGGAGTTTATGAATTACATATCTGCAATAACGCTCTGGCGGCTGGTGCTGACCAAGTGACGATAAGCGTAAAGGATGCGGGCTCGAACAATATCGCGCCTCTTGCCTTGCAAATACGACTGACATCGGCGGATTTCGATAACGGCTCTCTGGCGACTGAGGCGAAACAGGACGTTATTGACACTGTGGTAGATGACCTCAAAGCCGCTTTGGTGATATTAGATACAACCATCGAATCTGACAATCGCAATAAGACAAATTTGCAAATGGCTGCGGGCGTTGATGATGACGACCAATATATCGGTAATATCGCTATATTTCAGGACGGCGGCGACGATTGGTACGCCAGAGTCATTACTGATTATGCGGCCGCCAATAACGTTATTACTTGGTCAACTGAAACCAAGGAGGATCCGAAGGACGGCGGAACATTATATATAATACCGGGGTCGGGTGCGGTAATGCGAGGCACCGACGGAGCTAATACAACTACGCCGCCGACAGTGACGGAAATACAAGCCGAGATGGAAGAAAACGGAGCCAGCATACTGGACACGTTACGCGATGATTTTACAAACGACGGGCGAATAGACGTATTAATTGATGCGATCAAGGCCAAAACTGATAATTTGCCAACTGATCCAGCCGACGCCAGCGTTATTGCCGGTTTAATTGGGACCGCGCAAGCCGACCTTGACACTATAACAGGCGCAAACGGTGTTACGCTGGCAACTACGCAAAGCAATTATGCGCCAAATAAGGTGGTTCCCGATGCGGCGGGCGTGGCGCCGACGGC
>JAAEQF010000818.1 GCA_024231695.1 FCB group bacterium | reverse complement strand
CTGCGGCTGCCTGCCAGACGGCATCTGTTTTTTCGTGGTCCGCCGGGCAGCGTGCGCTACTCACGGCCCCTACTCGACGCGCCTCCGATCCGACTGTGCATCGACCACCTGTCCGGCCGATCCGGGAGCATGCTGCTTCCTGCCAGACGGCAACTGTGATGACGTCGCCGACGAGGCGGCGTGCGTCGGTCAGGGCGGCGAATGGAAGGGTCACGGCACCGACTGTGCATCGACCACCTGTCCGGCCGATCCGGGAGCATGCTGCTTCCTGCCCGACGGCAACTGTGATGACGTCGCCGACGAGGCGGCGTGCGTCGGTCAGGGCGGCGAATGGAAGGGTCACGGGACAAGCTGTGACGTAGTGCAGTGTCCGGTCTTATTGGGGGCGTGTTGCCATAGTGACGGGAATTGCAGTATCGCCAGTCAAGAAACGTGCGAGGTCTCCGGCGGCACCTATCAAGGCAACGAGACAGAGTGCACGCCTAATCCCTGCCCGCAAACCGGCGCTTGCTGCTTCGCCGACGGCTCCTGCGAGGATCTTTCGGAGCCCAGTTGCGATAGCCTGAATGGCGTGTTCAAGGGCGTCGGCGCCGACTGTAGCGAGTGCGGACCGACGATCGGGGCCTGCTGCCTGCCTGACGGAACGTGCGAACAGGCCTCGGAAGACACCTGCGACTTCATCGGGGGCGACTACCTCGGCGCAAACACGGATTGCGTAGATTGCCCGCCGGCAACGGGCGCCTGCTCGCGCCGTACTCGGTGGACGGGCTGGAGGTGCCGCCACAGCCCGTCAAAGGCCTGCGTCCCCGGCCCTTGCAGGGCGTGCGCCACGGCATGCGGCGCGTGGTCACGCAGGGTACGGCTCGCGAGGCGTT
>JAAEQF010000817.1 GCA_024231695.1 FCB group bacterium | reverse complement strand
CGGCATTTGTATCCAATGCGGAACATCTCAGGCTCCCTGTCCGGTTAAAATCCGGCGCAACGTTGCCCGGGCTTTGAATAATTGTGATTTGGAGGTTCCTTCGGCCAGCATCAGCCGTTCGGCGATTTCTCTATGATTGAAGCCCTCGATATCATGCAAAACGAATACCGTCCGACAACCGGCGGGGAGTTTTTGAATAGCCTTTTCCAGTTTGCGTTTGAGGATCACCTTCTTTTGGTTTGGCTCAACCGTTCCGCAATTATTGTCATTGATATCCTCGAAAGTGCCTTTTTTCTTACGCAGATGCTCCAAACCGACATTGATACAGATGCGGTAGAGCCAGCTGGAGAGGGTTGATCTTCCGGCGAAGAGATTGATCTTTTGGTAAGCGCGGATAAAAGCGTCTTGAACGACATCCTCGGCTTCGGCTGCCGCTCCGGTCATCCGCCGGGCCAAATTAAAGAGGGAGTGAATATTGCGATTGTAGAGGTCCTGAAACAGTTCTCGATTCCCGGCGGCGATTTCCTGCGCAATTTGCAGGTCGCCGGCGTACTGGGCGTATTTTTCCGGGATAGCCTGGGCTTTAGTCATGGTCATTTTTGGACTCCGAGTTTCCATATCTTCAATCTCCTCTATATTGACGCTCTATGTGGCAAAACCGTTGCCCTTCGTTGCTTATAATTACGATAAAATGCAGGCCGTGGTTTCGCCTAACCGCTTGACAACTCAAGTATTTTAGGTATATTTAATCGACGGCACTGATTGAAGTGCGTCTCGATGAGTTACCCGCCACCGCCGGCCGGTAGATACTTCGGTTTCGTAACCGGAATTGCATATTATGCAAACGATTTACAGAACGCAGATTTTTGCGTGGAGTAAATAACCGTATCGGGGTTCGGTCGCGTTATTTGTTTGTACGGCAAATTGTTGGTAGTCAACGAGAAGGGAACCGCCTTAGAGAATCTAACGCCAATGAAACGCCGGATTATAGTTCCGGCATAATAGTTGCACATTGAGATCGTGAACTTGTCTAAGCCAGGGACCGACGTATGAACAGAAAAAAATTTCCGTGTTTTGTGGCGAGCATATTAATCTCGGTTATCTTTTTTAGCTTGGCCGGAGCCGACAGACTTCCCTCTGCCGATCCCGCCGGATTTCGCAATAATCTTCATTTCGAATATATTCATTCTGAGCAGATTGTCCCGGCGACAGTGCCGGAAATCCTTCCGCCTCTGCTTATGGGTGCGTTGCAGACAAATTTTGGTGATTTGCTGATTTCCGAAACGGAAGGTCCAGCCAATTTCAACCAGGGAAAAGCCGATATTGCCGCCTTGACCGGCGGGCGGATGGCTGCTGTCTGGGAGGATGACCGGCTCGGCCCGACCGGAATATTTCTCCAACTTTTCGATAGCGACGGTTCTCCGATCGGAAACAATATTTCCCTGATCCTCGGTGACAATTATAATCTGGCCAATCCGATTATTACGGCCGATACCAGTGGGAACTTTTATGTTGTTTGGCGCGAAGACGCCAACGGTTTTTTGCAGGCCGCCAGCTTTGATTCCCTTGGCGGAGAATTGACCTCCGTCTTTTTCGTTTCCGATACTATTTTGGGTGGATATGCCGGTGAGTTCGACGCCGCCTGCCTTCCCGATGGCCGCCTGGTAGTGGTCTGGGAAAACTACACTTTTGGAACAGATATAGCTTTTCGTATTTTTGCCGCCGATGGCACTCCGGCGACGGATCAACTGACAGCCAATAGCGACGGTTCTTTGAACAAGCACTGGTCGCCTGCAGTGGCTACGGCGGATAATGGCGATATCGCTGTTGTCTGGGAAGATTATCGTTTGGCTCTGGCCGATATCTATTTCCGTCTTTTTGATGATAACGGTACCGCTTACGATCCTGAGATTTCGATTTCTGATGTTTCGGCCTCCGATTCCGCTCGCTATCTGCCGGAGATCGCCTTCAGCAGCGCCGACGGCTTTTTAGCCGGATGGGTTGATCTTCGCAACGGCCAGAATATTTATTTACAAAGTATTGACGCTTTGGGCGACCCGTCCGGCGCCAATGTGTTGCTGACTAATCAAAGTTCGCAGTTCTCCAACTGGGAACTTGATTTGAGCACGAGCAATACCGATCTGTTTTTGGCCTCATGGACGATGTACGGAACCGAAAATATTATCAAGCTACAGCTTTTTCAGACCGGCGTGGTCAAGGACGGCGATCCGCTGGATGTTTCCGGCACCAGTCTGCAAAGGTTCAATTCGGCAGTGACCGGTAATGATGCCGGACATGTCGGGGTGATCTGGACCGATCTGATTTCCGGTCTGGCCGACATTCACGGTGCGTTTCTGGATGAAACCGGCGCAGTTCTCAATTCCGATTTTGTGATCAATGATGATTCCACCGGTTCTCCGTCAATCGAACCGGCGGTGACTCATTTTAATAAATTCGAATGGATAGTGGTCTTTACCGACAAGAGGCGTGACGCTGGCGATATTATGCTTCAACGTGTATATGTCGGCGAAACGCTTTATGATGGCAATCGACTGGTTAACACTGACGCCCCCGGCGCTTATCAATCACAGCCGGCAGTAGCCTCGGGCGCCGAAAAAGCTTGCGTCAGCTGGACCGATGAGCGCGAGAACGGCATCAGCGGCCGCAACATATTCTGCCGCTTTACTCTGCGCGACGTCTATCTTACCGATGAGATGGTGGTCAATGATGATTATGCCGGAGCCGCTGTTCATTACGAATCCTCATGCGCGATTAGTTCCGACAGCACCACTCTCGTGGTCTGGACCGATACTCGATCAGGCAATCCTAAGATTTACGGGCAATTATTCACGGCCGACAATATCAAACTTGGCGATAATTTCCTGATCGGCCCTTCCGCCCCGGCGGAAATCGGGGAAATGTCCAAAGTATCGGCCGACGGCGACGGATATTTCAGCGTGGCCTATCTCAATCGTCTTGCTTCGGGTGGGCCGACGGTGGAGGTCAAACGGATCGATGCGGCCGGAGTGGTGGCCGAGGCCCTGACCTTTTCCTCTCCTGACGCCAATTATCAAATCGGTGGATTTGATGCTCAATCAGTCAACGGGCTGTTTTACATGGTTTGGCAGGGTTTTGGACCCACGGGACAAGAACTGTTTTACGTCGTCCTCGATACGATCGGCGCCAACGGATTGGCTTCGGTGGAAGTGACCGATAATATGGACGCCAAACCGGATGTGGCCGACCTGGATCTCAATGAAGAGGGTTATGCGGTAATGACCTGGTCCGATTATCGTACCGGTCAAAAACTGCCTTTCCGCCAGATTTTCGATCCGGTATATGCTCCGATCGAATCCAATGTCCCCGTTTTTGCAGGCGGCGGACCCTTTATGCAGAGACCGGCGACAGCCGCTTTCAGAGGCAGAGGTGTCTTTGTCTGGTCCGATGCGCGGGCCGACGGGCTCAATGTCTATGCCTCACAGGTGCTCTTTTCGCCGACCGATACCGACGATGAAAACGGCGTATTGCCGTCAACATATAGTCTTGATCAAAATTACCCCAACCCGTTCAACCCGTCAACAGCCATTCAATTTTCGATGGCTCAGGCGGGAAGAGTCAAACTTGAGGTGTTTAATCTCCTGGGCCAAAGTGTCAAAACCCTGCTTGATCGGAACTATCCGACCGGCCGGCATACGGTCACCTGGGATGGAACCTCCAATGAAGACCGTCTGGTGGCCTCCGGTATCTATTTCTACCGTCTGACTTCCAATGATTTCAGTATTACCCGGAAAATGGTGTTAATGAAATAACGACAGATAGGACATGTCATGGCCCCCTTCCTTCGCTTTACTCTCGCAGTCTGTCTGATATTCTGTTTCTTTGGTGATCTGGCGGCGATACCCTGGCCGTTGCAGCGGGACAGCACCACTCATTTAATCGGCAATTCTTATGGTGAATACCAGCGCTACGGTGGTTCACCTTATTTTCATCCCGGCCTCGATATCCTGGCTCCAGCCGGAACTCCGGTATATGCGGTGAAGTCCGGTTATGTCAAAGCGATCCTGACTATTTCAGCCGATTTGCATTGGCGAGTTGCTATCGGTGATTCGTCCGGAGCAGCCGAGTGCGACGGTTGGCTGTATGCTCATCTCAGTCAGTGGACAATTCCCGTAATTGAGGGGCAGTGGGTCAACGAAGGGGATTATCTGGGTGATCTGGTTGTCTGGCCGGTGTCCGATTTTCATCATCTGCATTTTGTTAAAATCCGCCATACGGGTGTGGTCTGGGATTCCAATTGGGAGTTTTTGGCCAATCCTCTGGACGAACTGGTTGGTATCACCGATCCTGATACGCCGGTATTTGAAAACGCCATCGGAACTCAGAAATTTGCCTTTGTTGAAAATGAAACTACTTCCTATTTTTCCGAAGGATCTCCTGTGAACGGCGATGTGGACATCGTCTGCAAAGCTTACGATTATATCAATCATTACAGCTGGCGGCTGGCTCCATACCAAATGGAATACAGGATCGAAGGCGATTCCTCGATTCCCTGGACCAATTCGGTCTGTTTCACCGGTCTGCTCGATTACGCCAACAACGTGTCATCCGTTTACCAGACCGACGGCGTCTGCCTAACCGAGGGCGATTATGGCAGTCGCAATTATTATTTTAATCTGACCAATACCGACGGCGACTCGATTATCGAAGCCTCCGACCAGCCGTATTCGTGGCCGACAGCCGATTTTCACAACGGGCAATATACTATATATGTTCGAGCCTGGGATCGAGCTGGTAACAGCAGCGTCGAATCGATGAGCGTTAATGTGGCCAATTACTTTGCCCTGACCGGGAATGTGACCATCGGCGACGGTAATCCGAGTTTGGTGGGAACCGAAGTGAGTGTCCTCGGCGGCGGCCCGGTCGATTTCACCGATGAATTGGGCGATTTCAGTCTGCCGTTAGTTGGCGGCGGATCGCAGATGATTACCGTCAGCCGTGCGGGATATGCTGCGGTCGATACAATTATGCTGATGAATCAGGACCGGTCGTTGAACGCTGAGCTTATCCCGGGAGACTATCTGGCCGGTGACGCCAATTATGACGATGCGGTCAATGTCGGTGACGCCGTTTATGTCATAAACTATGTTTTTAAAGGCGGATATGAACCCATGCCGTATGCGGCTGGAAACGTTAATGGCGATGAAGCGGTTAATGTCGGCGATGCCGTGTATCTGATCAATTATATCTTTAAAAGCGGTCCGCCGCCGATGGAGGGTTGGACTCCCCGTAATCCCAGTTCCCACGATCTGGCGACGCTGAATTCAAAAAATTAATTGACTAAAACATCCCAGTTTGCTATATTATACTAGATAGAGAACGTAGACGTTTCCAGTAATTAATAATAGTATCATTCCCTCACTGCCCGCATGCGACAATCGTGCTTTTGCTACTCAATGTTTCATACGGCCCATTTTCTTGTAAGCGGGTATGGGGGGAGTTGTGAATTGTATCATTAAGACAATCATCGCCATCGTTATTGCAGTTTTCCTCGCTGGCCAGGTTAACGCTCTTGATTGGCCCTTGTTCAGAGACAGCACCTGCAAACCGATTAGTAACGGTTACGGACAGCTTCAGGACTATGATGGTTCGCCACCATTTCTGCATACCGGCATTGATCTGATGGCGCCCTACGGGACGCCGATATATGCTGTTAAATCTGGATATATTAAGGTGATAATGACGCCTTCGGCCGATACTCATTGGAGGATTGTTATCGGCGATTCGGCCGGGACAGGGTGGTGCGATGCCTACATGTACGCTCATATCAATCCTTCGACAATTCCCTTCAGTACCGGCGACTGGGTTGAAGCGGGAGTTTATATTGGCGATGTTACCTGGTTTCATGTTCAGCCTGGCTTTGATCATCTTCACTTTTCTCAGATTAGGTATGGGGGAACGACCGAGCATTGGGCGGACAATTTCGGTGACTGGGAATATTCCGGGAATCCTCTTGATGAGACTGATGTGATCAATGATCCCGATCCGCCGGTCTTCACTGATGCCCTGGGCAGTCAGAGATTTGCTTTTCGTGTAAATGGTACAACGGATTATTTTTCTGAGGGAGAGGGACTTTCGGGTGATGTTGACGTTGTCTGCCGCGTTTATGATTTTATGAGCGATTATAGCTATGCCGTAAATCCTCATGCTCTTGAATATAAAATAGATGATGAAGACTGGAGAACCGGCTTCTGTTTCACCGGACGCATTGGCGATTATGATGAATTGTATTCTATTGTCAATGTAATTTATGCAAATGATGCCACTTGCGATTCGAAAGGTGATTATGATAATCGCGATTATTTTTTCATCGTGACTAATAGCGACGGTGACTCGGTTCTCGAAATGACCGATACGACCGGAGTTTGGGCGACTGGAGATTATGCCAACGGCGAACATTGGGTGCATATCCGGGCCCGGGACCGTTCCGGAAATGTTACTTTTGATTCGATGAGTGTGGTCGTTGCTAATTTCTTTGAATTGGCCGGAACGATAGGGGTTGATGAACATAGTCCTGACCCTTTTGGTTCCCTTATTACTATCGCTGCCAGTGGACAGTACGATATGGCTGATTCCAATGGAGAATTCTCTATTCCGTCGGTCAACGCCGGCAATCATCAGGTTGTAGTAAGTCGTCGGGCATATGAAACGCATGATACCACGATGTTTTTTAATGAGGACAGGAACCTTAGTCTTTCGCTGACTCGTCTTTATATTGTTGGAGATGCCAACGAAGATGGGACGATTAATGTTGGTGATGCAGTGCATGTGATAAATTATGTTTTCAAGAATGGTCCGGCACCATTACCCTACTCAGCGGGGGACGTAAATGGCGATGAAACGATTAACGTCGGGGACGCCGTTTTTCTGATTAACTATGTTTTTAAAAACGGTCCGCCGCCCGAAGAGATTTACCCGTTGTAATATTTAAAAAGATAAATGGCCGAGAAGTTTTGGATAAAATGAGCGATAATACCGGGCCAGATGGATTTGGTTTTAATGTACAATCCGCAGAACAAGAGTCCGTAGGCAAAGAGAAGTATTCCACCGCCCCAGCCCTGATATAAATGTCCCGAAGCGAATGATATAGTCGAAAGAAGTACGGGCCAGAACCAGCCTCGGTTCATAACTGCCTTAATTCTCGTCAGCAGATACCCGCGAAAGACGACCTCCTCGCAAACCGCCGCCGACAAGGAAGTAATCAGCCACCAGATCGGAATATCCCCGGCTTGGGCGACCATCTGCTCGATATTTGCGCCGGTGGACAGGCCCAGAGTGCGCAGGACCTTTTCCAGCCCTACGAGCAGAAAATTGGAGCCGATTAGAAAAAGCAGCGCGATCGGTAAATGGATCAATCGAAGGCGTCCCAGGCCGATACTGGACGGCGAAGCTTTTTCCCGCCAGACTGCGAGGACGATCGTTAAAAGCATCAACCAGAGCATAATCAGAGTCGGGATAATGAGGAAAGTCACCAGATCGAATCGTTCAAAATCAATTTCCGGGTCGGTTAGAAAGCCCAGCAAGAGATTTAGTCCGGGGAAAATGGCCAGCATGAAGACCAGAACAATGTACGTCCCGATACTGCGCCGAAAAGGATATTGTTCGACGGTTTCGGTTTCCTTGGCCTGGTTTTCAGGTATGTCGAAATGCGGCTGATCGGTCATGGCTGTTCTTTTAAGGTCTCGGTTCCATTTGGGTCAGGTGATCCTCTAATAATTAATCGGTCAAGATGAGTAAAATGTTGATTCATTTGTGACAAGTCAATACGGTGCCGGCAAAATCTGAGATCGGGTGGGAAATCTTATTCTGACTGGAGGAGCTTTGGAGATGTGAATCACAATGACATTGCCGGAATTGATGGGTCGTTATCGCTTTTGTTGCGACTATCCGGTGATGGACAAGAAGCGGTCCCGGTAGTAATCTGTGGCTGAAACCGTTTTACCGGGAGGCGAATATGGGGAGAGAGCGAATTATCTATCAGAACTGGATAGTCGAGTTGGATTACGATCCGGCTCTGGGGCGGCCGTGGGAAGATGTCGCCAGCGGTTATAGTGAAAAAGTCATATCCGCGGTCAATCAGGTGCTCGATAATCTTGATCCGGCCGAAGCATTGTTCATTCGTCGCTTTTACTTTCAGGGGATGAGTTATCGTAAAATCAGCCGCTTGACCGGAAGAGCTATCCATCGATTGGAAACATTGCATAATGGCGCGATCCGAAAATTAAAAATCCGTCTGCCGGCGATTCTTGATCTTCCGGAGCCTGTGGCGCTTTCAACCAATTCGGACTGCCCCTTGTGCAATCATCCCGAAAGCGAAGAGATAAACCGCCTTATTTGTAGCAAAGGCTCCGAAGAAACCTGGCGGCGAATTATCAAAGTCCTGAAGGAAACATATGGCCTGGTTATCTGCTCTCCGCAGCGTCTGATCGGTCATCAAAAATATCATATTTCTTAGGAGGAGTAAATAATGGCTTCGTTAAAAAAACTACGCGGTGAGCATTGTCTGAATGTTTTCATTTCATATGAGTTGAAATCACGTTTGGGCGAACTGGCTCAGAAATACGATCGCACGACCGCCGATATCGTTCGGGCGGTCTTAAAGATCGGAATTCCGATGATGGAGGGGATCTCGGAGGCGGAAGAGATCATGATGCGGGAATATATTGATCTATTTCGTAAATTGCGTCAGGTTCGGCAACTGAAAGAGTAACGGTCTATACCTCATAGACTTGAGTGTTAAGGAGGTTGCTTACCCACATATTATTAACAATGTTATCCACAATATAGGGTATGCTTTTAGTCGTTGTTATACTACATGTTGTGTTTTTTTTGACTTTTTATTCATTTTTTATTTGACACGCCCGTATATATCTGCGAACTTAGACACCTGCTTTAGTAATCGCAGGTGCGTCCGGTTTCGGGGGGAGAAAAGCACGCCACCGGAATTCTCGCAATACATTATAAATGATGGGTTTGCGGGGCTTTTTTTTGCCCTGCCGGGAAGAGTGCGTGAAAAAAAGATTACTTTGTGACAGCGTTACACGAGAAATGAGATATTTTTATGAGTAGCACAACGAAAGAAGCAGCAGTGATGGAAAGAGGTACAATGGAGGCGGCGCCCGAAATAACATTGATGGCAATCACGCCCAATGCCGAAGACAGACATTGCGTAAAAATCACTGAAGAGTAGCAGCGAGGAGAAGTCATGGATGATATCACCACCAAGCGACCGGTCTTAAGCGAGAACGCCATCAAAGTATTGGAGCGGCGTTATCTTTCGAAGGACGGCAAGGGCAACATCATAGAAACACCGGACGGTCTTTTTCGCCGTGTAGCCCGTACCATTGCGGCTCCCGACCAGACTTTTGGCGCTACTCCTGATGAAGTTACAGAGATCGAGAACCGGTTTTACGATATGATGATCGGGCTTGAGTTTATGCCCAATTCACCGACGCTGATGAACGCCGGTCGTCCGTTGGGGCAATTGTCGGCTTGCTTTGTATTGCCGATCGACGACAGCATGGATTCGATTTTCACGGCGGTCAAGAATACGGCCATGATTCATAAATCGGGCGGCGGTACCGGATTTGCGTTTTCTCGCTTGCGTCCGAAAAACTCGAATGTGGCTTCTACTTCGGGTGTGGCTTCGGGACCGATATCTTTCATGAAGGTTATCAATTCGGCGACTGAAGCGGTCAAGCAGGGCGGCACCCGGCGAGGCGCCAATATGGGCGTTCTGCGTATCGATCACCCCGATATCGTCGATTTTATCACCTGCAAGGATGATCTCAGCGAGTTGACCAATTTCAATATTTCAGTAGGTATCACCGACGCCTTTATGGAAGCAGTGGAAAAGGATGAAAATTTTACTCTCATCGACCCGCGCACCGAAAAGCCGTATGTCCGGGACGGCGCCATCGCTCAACTTCCGGCCCGGGAAGTTTATGACCTGATTATCAATCATGCGCATACTACCGGTGAGCCGGGAGTAATGTTTATTGATCGTATGAACGATGGCAATCCGGTCAGCAATGTCGGGCTTTACGAATCAACCAATCCCTGCGGTGAACAGCCGCTGTTGCCTTATGAAAGCTGCAATCTGGGTTCGATCAATCTGTCGCGAATGGTCAGGGCCGTCGTTGATCCCGACAATTCTGTTTCGATGTATAAATATGATGTCGATTGGGAACTTTTGGATCGGACCGTTGCCGATTCGGTTCATTTCCTCGACAACGTCATCGAAGCCAATCGTTATCCGCTCCCGGAAATTGATGCCAACACCAAGAGCAATCGCAAGATCGGTCTGGGAATAATGGGTTGGGCAGATTTGTTGATCATGCTCGGTATTCGTTATGATTCTCAGCGGGCCTTTGAATTGGCCGATAGGGTTATGGCCCGGATTAAAAGGGTTGGTCATGAGGCATCGATCCGGCTGAGCGATAAGCGCGGACATTTCCCGCTATGGGAAAGATCCGACTTTTATCAGAACGGCACCGGTCCGGAGATGCGCAATTCAACGGTTACGACTATCGCGCCGACCGGCACGATATCCATTATCACCGGTTGTTCTTCGGGTATTGAGCCGCATTTTGCTATCAGCTTTGTACGCAATGTGATGGACAACACCAAGATGATTGAGGTTAATCCGTATTTTGAGAAAATCGCCAAGGAACAAGGTTTTTATTCGCAGGAACTGATGGAGCGGATTGCTAAAGTTGGATCGATTCAGGAGTTTGATGAGATTCCCGAAGAAATCAAAAATATTTTCATCACTTCACATGATGTCGCGCCTGAAGATCATGTGCGGATGCAGGCCGTCTGGCAGAAACATGTGGACAATGCCGTTTCCAAAACGATTAATCTGCCGCATGATGCCACCGTGGATGATGTCCGCGAATCCTATACTTCTGCATTCAAACTCGGCTGCAAGGGTGTGACCGTGTATCGCGACGGCTGCCGGGCCGATCAGGTTCTCTCGACCGGAGCTACCGAAACAGCGGATAATGTCGATTCGGCTCCATCCGAGGGTGCTGAGGTTTTATCAGCCAAGGTCAAAGAGCGTCCCGAACAGCTTGAGGGAGTGACGACCAAGATTAAAACCGGGTACGGTAATCTCTATGTGACTATCAATATGCTTGAGGGCGAGCCGTTTGAAGTGTTTGCGCAGATCGGTAAATCGGGTTATTCTACCATGGCCGATACGGAAGCGATCTGCCGGTTGGTCTCTTTGGCCTTCAGGTCTGGTATTCCAGTCAATAAAGTTGTCGATCAACTCAAGGGTATCGGCGGATCATCGCCTATATTTGGTAATGGCGGTCTGATCTCCTCCATTCCCGATGCCATTGCCATCGTTTTGCACAATCTTTTCGGAAACGGAAAGGCTATTGAAAAGGGTCGTGATTTATCTCTCGAATTCTGCCCTGATTGCGGGGCGCGAGTCGAGCATGAATCAGGTTGTATTGTGTGCCGGGGTTGCGGATATTCCAAGTGTTAAAATATTGGGCGGTAAGCGGGGCTAAAAAACAGGTCCCGCTTCCGTAACACATTTTGGAGAGACGCAATGGCACAATTTATCCCGGCTGGCAGGACATCGGCAATTAAAAGGGGCGAGATGGTTTATCAGCTGCAAACCGAATTCGCCCGTCTTCCCCAGCCACGTATCACGACAACAATATCATCCAAAGGCCAGGTTCTGCGTAAGGTCGAAAAATTGATCGACGGTGAGGTGGACAGCATTGAGCGGATGCACGAGGTTGAGGATGTAATTAAAGTTCAGCACATGGAAGTGTCCCGAGTGATTCGGGAAAAAGGTCTGCCGACCGATCTGGCCGAGACCGCCGGCGCTTCCGAAAGCAAAATCCGTTCAGAACAGATGCGCCGCCTGGAGGGAGTGCAAACGGTATATACTGTAAGCGCTGACGGGAAACTGGTTGGTGACCCGGAAACTACCCGGGAGTTTAAAAAACTGTTCAAGCATGTTTTGAGGGAATTACCGGATATGTTGCGTGTCTTTGCCACCCTGCCGGGTAAGAGGCGGGAAGAAGGCATATATGAAGTGGAACCGGGTCGGATTCTTCTGGTGTCCGGCGGGTCCGAGTTTTTTTTAGTTTTGCTTGAACCAGAGACAGCCTACGACATAATTTCCGCGAAAATCAACAATATCCTGAGTTAATAATAATTAAAAAAAAGAGAGAGAGACTCAATTTGAAAAATCTCCCCGTTACACACGGTAAAGGGTTTTTACAACCACCCTGGTATTTCGCTTTCGCTGCCGTCCATGGCGGGACGGGTCACGGCGTATGCTCAACCGATAGGGGCGACCTTCATAAGTCAAGTGTTAGAGGTTTTTCAAATACATCTCTCTCTCATATGTATAATGTACGGCATCACAAACAAAGCGCAACACTTTTTTTGAGACCCCAAATGTTTTAGCTTTCAATTTCCAGTCTTTGATGTTATACTTATAAACTATGCCGAACTTCGGTGGATTATAGTGGATATGATATATTCGACCGGCATTGATCTGGTTGAAATTGACCGGATACAAAAGGGGTATCGACGTTACGGGGACAATTTCCTAAATCGTCTGTATTCCCCGGATGAAATCGGTATTATAAAATCCCGCAAGGCGAATATGATCGTAACCATGGCCGGGAAATTTGCGGCCAAGGAAGCGGTGATGAAAGCTTTGGGGTATTTTTTTGATGAAGGTGTTTATCTGCGCGGGATCGAAATCCTTAACCAGCCTTCAGGGATACCATATGTACGCCTGCCGCAAAAAACAGACGCGAAAATGGCGGGTAAGAAAATTCTGATTTCGATTTCGCATGAAAAAAAATATGCCGTGGCGACGGCAATTATATGTGATGAGGTATAAATGACCAACGACGAAATACTGGCTTTGTTTCAAGAATCGGGGGCGATGCTTGATGGACATTTTTTATTGACTTCGGGACGGCACAGCGATATCTATTTTGAAAAATTCACTATCCTGCGCCAGCCGCCGTATGTGGAAAAACTATGTAAAATGATGGCCGATCTGTTTCGTGAGGCCAATGTGGAATTGGTGGTTGGCCCGACTACCGGCGGCGTTTTAATCGCCTATGAAACGGCCAAACATCTGGGAACCGATTCTATTTATGCCGAGGCCGGAGATGATGGCAAGTCGCGGGTTTTTAAGCGGGGGTTTTCAATTGATCCCGGTACCCGGGTTTTGATCGTCGATGACATTTTGACCACCGGGCGTTCGGTGCATGAGGTTATCGGTCTTTGCCGGTCATTCGAGGCCGAGATTGTCGGCCTGGGTTTATTGCTTGATCGATCCGGCGGCAAGACCAAATTCGATTATCCCCTGAAAGCTTTGGCCACCGTTTCGGCCGAGAGTTGGGAAAGTGCCGATTGTCCACTTTGCGCCAAGGACATGCCGCTGACTCAGCGAGGCAGCCGCAAGCAGTGATTGGATGAACAGGGCGGGTTATTCGTCCGTAAGGGAAACAGGATCGTTTAATGGTGAAGAAACTTGTTTGGATATTGTTGCTGGCTTTAATGATAGCTGGATCGGCTTCGGCCGAATTCGATTATCGGAAAATCGGCGTGGGGCTGAAGACTGGTTTTGCTGTTTCCAATGTGGATTTTTACCCGGACAGAAATTTTTCGCGAAACGGTTTTGTCATAGGTGTAGTTGCCGACTATCCCTTGCAGAGTTATCTGAACATTCAGACGGATTTCTTAATTGCCGCCAAGGGATTTGACGGGCCTGATACAACCTATACATTTACCTGGACTGATCCATTAACGAAAAAGTTTCAATCTCAAACCGATTCAGCCTCCTGGTCCACCATGGTGTGGTATTTTGAAATTCCGGTTACGGCGAAATTTACTATAATCCCCCGTGGAAAGTACCGACCTTATATTACCGGCGGAGGTTTCTGGGCTTTGCCTGTAAATAAAAAGCAGAGATTTTCGGCAATATCCCTGACTTTCGATACCGGACTTGAAAACGTCCGCAAATTCGATTGGGGTGTAAGTCTCGGAACTGGTATTGACATCAAAGCCGGTCGGGGATGGCTGAATTTCGATGTTCGTTATGATTTGAGCACTCAGTCCTTACTTAAAAATACCGATTATTACAGCCGGGCCTGGCTGTTCAGAGTTGGCTATCGCCGACCATTGGGGGCTTTTTAGAAATTTTATAACGGCAGGTGTGACAATTTACCGGGCACGAGGACATAAAAAAACGCGGCAAACTTTGAGTCTGCCGCGTTTTTACTTGACTGAAAATTCTATCTCAGGCTGTTACCTGATGCATGTGTACATCCTGTTGAGGATAGGGTATAGAAATGCCCTGTTCGTCGAATGTCAGTTTTACTTTCTCGGTGACATCGAAGTAAACGCCCCAGTAGTCGGCTGTTTTGGCCCAGGGGCGGACAGCGAAATTGACCGAGCTGTCGGCCAGTTCGGAAACGGCCACAACCGGTGCAGGATCCTTGAGAATTCTTGAATCTTCGCTGAGAATCTGTTCGAGGATACCTTTTGCTTTCTTGATGTCATCATCATAACCGATTCCAAAGACCATATCGACTCGGCGCTGCTCCATCGCCGAGAAGTTGGTGATATTGCCACCGGTGATATTACTATTTGGGATAATCACCAGTTTATTATCCGGAGTTTTGAGAGTTGTGTTGAAAATCTGGATAGCCTCGACCGATCCCATACTTCCACCGGCCTCGATAAAATCACCGGCTTTAAATGGCCGGAAGATGATCAGCATTACTCCGGAGGCGAAGTTGGAGAGGGAACCCTGGAGAGCGAAACCGACAGCCAAACCGGCGGCACCGATGATAGCAACAAATGAGGTCGTTTCCACTCCCAGCGCATCGAGTGCCGCCAGGAAGACGAAGATCATCAGGACGATACGAGTCAGGCTTACGACGAATTTGATCAAGGTCTCATCAGTTTTGGTTCTACGCAGCAAACGGCCGATGAAACTGGTTATAATACCTATAACTATGCGACCGATGACGAGTATGGCAACAGCCTTAAGGATGACGGGCCCGTAAAGTCCGACCCACTCCATAACTTGTGAAGTTGTTAGCCACTCCATTTGTTTCCTCCTTTAGAACTTGTTCAGAATATTGCTATATTTCACAATTCTCTATCGAACAGGCATATCAAATTAAGAGACAGCCTAATTAGCAGGATACAATTTTCAACAGGTGTTTGACAACATATACGTTTATAATGGTCAATAGAGGCGAAAAGTTCCTTCCGCCGTCGAATTAGTCATGGGGCATATACCGGCATGGGATTTCGGCAAGACCCAACAAAAAAAACCCCGCCTTTTTGGGGGCGGGGTGAATATTCAAGAGACTTTAGGTTACTCTCCTGTATTTCTCCTAACTCAAATAAGCCCTCAGGGAGCGGCTTCGTGAGGCGTGGCGCAGGCGTCGGATCGCCTTTTCCTTAATTTGGCGCACTCGTTCGCGAGTAAGACTAAAACGAGCGCCGATTTCCTCAAGGGTTAATGCTTTTTCGGCGTGCAAACCAAAATAAAGATTGATCACTTCAGCTTCACGTGGAGTCAGCGTATCGAGTGCCTTTTCGATTTCGACCCGAAGCGACATATCGAGCAGAGCCTCATCCGGGCCCGGCTGATATTCGTCTTCGAGAATATCGATCAGAGAATTGTCCTCTGACACCGAAAACGGCTGATCCAGCGAAAGGTGTGAGTTGGAGATTTTTAATGTGTCGGAAACCTCGTTTTCGGAGAGTTCCAACTCCTTGGCAATCTCATTGGGGGACGGAATCCGTCCGTAGGTCTGCTCCAGTGAAGAAGAGATTTTCCCAATTTTGTGCAAAGTGCCGACTCGGTTCAATGGCAGGCGAACGATACGGCTCTGTTCGGCCAGAGCCTGTAGTATCGCCTGACGAATCCACCAGACGGCGTAGGAGATAAACTTGAATCCGCGGGTCTCATCGAATCTCTTGGCGGCCTTTATCAGGCCAATGTTGCCCTCATTAATCAGATCCGCCAGCGACAGGCCTTGGTTCTGATAGTTTTTGGCTACGCTGACAACAAAACGAAGATTAGCTTTGGTTAGATTATCCAAAGCTCTCTGATCGCCCTGTCGAATGCGTCGGGCCAGCTTTACCTCCTGCGCGGCAGTGATTAGAGGGGTTGAGCCGATTTCGCGGAGATATAGGTCGAGGCTGCGATCCTCGTCCCGATATCGTCTTGACTGTTTAGCCACTTATGCTTCAAAGCCTCCCTTGTTTATACGGAAACGAAGGTTAACGGCCGGGGGTGATTCCCACCCAGCGCGTATTTCCCTCGGTATCATAAATGATGAACGAAATAGGTTTCTGATTGTTCCTTAAACTTAGTACCGCTTCACGGTAGTCGTTGAGATCGTTTATTTCAAACTTGTCAATTTCCACAATAATTACGCCGGGAACGATGTTTCTGTTGTAGGCGGGTGAACCGGGAATTACTTCGGTGGTGATTACACCTCCCTGAGGGGCGCAGTCAACTCCAAGTTTATAAGCGAGCTCCGGAGTACATTCGGATACTTTCATGCCCAGCCAATAGTCGTCGGAATAAGGGAGTTGGCGGGGGGATTGCATTTCCTGCAAGGCCTGAGAACGGTTACCGATAACGGCATCAATCACCAGCATCCGGCCATTGCGCATAACGTCCATACGGACTTTTTGGTCGGCCGGGGTAGTAGCCACCTGAAAGCGGAAATTTTCGGCATCCTCGATTTCCCTGCCATTGAAGGAGTAGATTATATCCCGTGGTTTAAGGCCGGCTTTGGCTGCCGGGGAGCCGCGGAGAACCTTGTCAAAGGTAATGGCCTGTCCGGGGATATCCAGTTCTTCGATCATTTCCCGGGGGACGTCACGCAAGTCGCTGACTCCCAGCCAACCGCGGGAGACCTGGCCGTGTTCGATCAGATCAGGCACAACGGCGCGGGCAAAATCGATCGGGATGGCGAAGCCTATGCCGACCGAACTGCCGGTGGGCGATGAGATAGCGGCGTTGACGCCGATGGCTTCGCCTCTAAGATTGAGTAAAGGGCCGCCGGAATTGCCGGGATTGATCGAGGCGTCGGTTTGTATATAGTTTTGATAGATAACGTTGCCGTCGGCAAAACGCAGATTTTTTCGCCCTTTAGCCGAAACCACGCCGGCCGTCACGGTTCGGTCCAGGCCCTGACGGGGGAAAGGGTTTCCGATCGCCACAACCCATTCGCCGATTTCAAGTTTATCGGAATGGCCGAAAGGAATGACTGGCAGGTCATCTTTGGGATCAATTTTGAGTACGGCCAGATCGGTGGCCGGGTCGGTGCCGACTACGTGGGCATTGTAAGAGATATCCTCGGAAAGGGTCACGGTTACTTTTTCGGCGCCGTCAATCACATGGCTGTTGGTCAGGATATAGCCGTCATCGCGGAAGATAAATCCGGTTCCAAAAGAGCGCTGAGTGCGGGGGTGATTGAGACCAAAGAAGCGGAAATAATCGTCTACGCCGCCGAGATTGCCTTCCGATTCGGCGTTGATATTTACTACCGCATCACGGGCTATGGCCACGACATTAATAAATGGCGTGGAAAAATCGTCAGCGCGTTGAACTACCGGCTGCGAAATTAACTGAGGATATTCCCTGGCGTTTGGGGAATCCGGAAGGTCAAGCATCGAGGCAATGATGATGCCGACCAAAATAAATAAAATGGCAAACAGCAGAGAAGAAAGAAAACGCCTGCTGGCGCCAAACATTCCCATTCTCAATTCTCACCCTCCATAGGATAGCTTCTTATTATAAGACAATTTTCTCTCATGTCAAGTTCAATTATTTTTTCAAAACCTTTTTTTCAGCAAAAGCCTTAATAACGATTCTACCCTCTCCGGCCAATGTGGTTCCGAGTATTGTCCGCGGCCAATTCTATAAGGATTTTACGGAATGGAATTAGATAGAGTTGTGTATTTTAAGCCGGTTTGGAAAAAATTTTCAGAGATCAGGAACCGGGGATGACCAGCACTCTCGTAATTCGTTGTCCCTCAATACGTAATACTCTTAATTGGCTGTTTTGCCAGGAAAGCGCGGCTCCCTCAGAAGGAATCGAACCGACCAAATCATAGATCAGACCTCCGACTGTTTCGAATTCCGTCAGTTCCAATTCCAGTCCCAGTGCATCAGCCAGGTTTTCGAGCGGGCAAGCTCCGGAAACTTCCAAGTTGCCGTTGTCCAGTCGCTTGATTTCCTGCTCGTCGGGCGTGTCATCCTCATCCTCGATTTCCCCGACAATTTCCTCAAGAATATCCTCGAGAGTGACCAGGCCCGCAGTACCGCCGAATTCGTCGATGACAATGGCCAGATGGATTTTGGCTCGTTTAAAATCGGCCAAAAGCTGATCGATTTTACGGTGTTCACTTACCCTGATCGGGTCGCGCATATGGTCAGTCAGGATAAAATGCTGACGATTTTGCTCGCTCAATTGGAGAAGGTCTTTAACCTTTATCATACCGATAATATTGTCGATAGTGGAGTCAAAGACTGGATATCGGGAAAAGCCAAATTTGCCGACAGTCTCATTTATGGTTTTCAGGTCGGTCGATTTTTCAAAAGCGGTGATATTGACGCGGGGGACCATAATTTCCTCGACTTCGGTCACATCCAGCTGAAAAATCTGGTGAATCATTTCCTTTTCGTCTTCTTCGATTATCGGTTCGGTAATACCGGCGGATTCGGCCAGGGTTTCGATGGCTCGTTCGACGATATCATCTTTTTGTTCTTCGGAAATATCGGTAGCGCCTTTGCGAGCGGCCAGTCGTCCCAGAGAGTCGATAGCCGGCGTAAAGAGCAGGTAGATCAGATTCATCAACGGCAGAAAGCGAACCAGCCTGGTTTTGGCCTGCTCCGGTCGTATCAGGCGGGGAAGATAGATAAAAAGGGCGGTAGTGGCCATCCAGAAGAAGGCGATGACCAGAAAATACACGGCCGGATCGGGGATAATTCGATAAGAAGCGATTTTTTCGGCAATTAGCAGGGTCAGTATTCCAATTGTAAGGGCTGAGGAAATGCGGACCAGAAAGGCGACTTGAAAGAAGGCCCGGGGATTGGACGTAAATTTCTCAAGCTGTTTTTTTCTGCCCACAGAGAGTTCTGGGAAAATAGTTTGGATTTCTTCTGGATCTATATAAATGGCGTTGGCGAAAACAGAGGCGATATATCCGCCAAACAGCAGGATGGCGTTGATGGCAATACTAATAGATAATTCAAACATGGATAATGAACCTTTTCAAATAACGCTCGGTTTTATTTTCCATCTCCCGGGCTTTGCTTTTGCGCTGATGATCGTAGCCGCAAAGATGGAGTACGCCGTGGGCAACCAGGCGGAGAATTTCATCTGCAAGCGTAGTCCTGTATTCTTTAGCCTGGCATCGAGCGGTATCAATCGAGATATAGATATCACCCAGGACGCCGAGATCGGCATCGGCTGTAAAAGAGAGGACGTCGGTGGGTCGGTTTTTGTTGCGAAAACGCGAATTGAGATCCTTGAGAAAATCATCATCGGTAAAAATAATATTAACCGGCAGCCTTTTCTTTTCGGTTTTCAGAATCGAATCGGCCAAAGCGACCGCCAGTTTGGCTGGCAGGCGACCTCGTTGATTGGAGAATAATCGACTTGGGTCCATTATACCGTTTCTTCTTCCTCCTTTTTGGGGTAGGCGATACGCTGATGAAAGACACCGATCAGGATGGTAACGAAAGCCTCACGAATATCGTTCAGATCTTTCAGCGTTAAATCGCATTGAGTCAATTCGCCGGAACTGAATTTATCGTTAATCAAACGCTGAATCAGATTGCGAATCCGGGCCGAAGTCGGATTATCGAGTGTACGGCTGGCGGCCTCCGTCGAATCGGCCAGCATGACAATAGCAGTTTCTTTGGTTTGCGGTTTCGGTCCGGGGTAGCGGAATTCGTCCTCGTTTTCGGCCGGCATACCCATTTCCATGGCTTTGTTATAGAAATAACTCATCCGCGTAGTGCCGTGATGTTCCTCGATGAAATTCAAGACAGCGTCGGGCAAGCCTGCGTCTTCACCCAGACGGCGGCCCTTTTTAACATGGGAAGAGATAACCAGCGCCGACATGGTCGGGTTAAGCGATTCGTGTTTGGATTTGATGCCCAACTGGTTTTCGACGAAATATTCGGGAATTTCCATCTTGCCGATATCGTGATAATAGGCTCCGACCCGGGCGAGCAGAGGGTTGGCGCCGATTCGTTTGGCGGCGGCTTCGGCCAGAGTACCCAGGACAATGGAATGATGGTAGGTTCCCGGCGCTTCCATTGATAATCTTTTAAGAAGCGGCTGATTGAGATCGGCCAGTTCCAACAGGGTGATATTGGTCGAAAAACCGAAAAGCGATTCAAACATCGGTAGAATGCCGATGGTCAGCATGGGGGCTACAAAACCGTTAATCAGGCCGTAACCGCAATAGGTTAGCACATCGCCGGCGGGAGAGAGTTTGAGAGATTCGATGATAAAGGCGATAATCATATAGACCAGCGAGAGGAATATTATAATTCGATAAAACTCGCTTCGTCTTCGAATTTCACCGGCCGAAAAACAGGCCACACTACCGGCCACGGCGGTGATGAAGGTGATAGTAAAATTGAATCGGTTTAAAACGCCCAGAAGCAAGGCCACCAGCAGAGTAATGACCACACCCAGGCGAGCATCAAAAAGTACGGTGACCAGAATAGATAAAATGGCAATAGGGAAAAGATAAACCGATTGCACCAGTCGGACACCGACGAAATTAACCAAAAACAATTCCAGAGCGATGATCAGGAACAAGGCAAAGAGCTTGTTGTTGGACCAGTACACATCAGGACGGAAATGATAGAGGAAGAGGTAAATCAGGAGAATAATAGCCGTAACCAGAACCATCCGTCCGAAAACCGGCAGGGCCGCCTGTACCCATCCCCGGGCAGCCGCTTGTTTTTGCATTTCGATCAGATAAGCCTGCATTAACCGAACCTCTTCGTCATCCACGATTCTTCCCCGACGAATTAAAAGATCGCCGGCGGTGACTCGTTTTTGGACATTAGAGATTTCGGCTTGAGCGGAATCACGCACCGCCTGAGTAGTTGTCTCGTTATAGACGGCGTTGGGGAAAATGAAATGGCGTCCGATTTCATAACCCAGTTCGATGTCGATCGGCACCATCTGATTTTGTTCATTGAGGCTATTCAGCAAGATATTGTAGGCTCGCTGAAGGTCGAGCAGTTGATTACGAACCATCAAAAGATCGCGCCGTTCCTTGTGCATGACGATGGAATTGTATTCAGGCGCCGGCAGTTGGGACAGGTCATTCAGGACGCCGTAAAAGTAAATATTGTCGGTCAGGATAGTGTCGAGAATGGCGCCGATCTGAGCGGTGGATTCAAGGCAGAGAAGTTGTTCCAGCCGTTGGCCGGAGATATAGGGATAAGCGATTCTGAGTGGTTCGGATCGGTCGGTTAGGGAATCACCACCTGGCAGGGAGCGGAGTGAATCGACCATGGCGAAAAGCTGACGGAGAGCTAGGGGACTGCTGTGGGCGACTTTGTCATTGAAATCAAAAAAGAGGGGAGTGCTTTGTACAGCCAACCTTTTTTCTTCGAGGAACCGCGCTTCATCCTTGTAAATATTGAAAGTAAAATCAGCGATGATGTTTTCAAGAGCAATGTCGCCACCACGGGGAACATCCAGCGGGCCATACAACTCGGAAGCCGGGTATAAAAGAGTTATCATGACCACACCGGCAATACCAATCAGGTATTTAATCAAGAGCCGGCTTCGTCTCCGGGACGACAGCGGATCGATATCTTCTTTAATCTTTAACAGACGTACGATCGCCCGTTTTAATTTATGTAGCGGTTTTAGCATCCTTGTTTGGACCGCCTAAGGGTTCCCTCTATTTTCTGCCTTTGCCTTTGCCCTTACTTTTCCTCTCGTATCGGTCGTAGGCGTTAATTATATCCTGCACCAATCGGTGCCTGACCACATCCTTGCTGGATAAATATACAAAATCAATACCTTTTATGCCGCTCAGAATTGTCTGAATCCTGACCAGTCCCGAGGGGGTTTTCTTGTCCAGATCGATCTGAGTGATATCACCGGTAATAACCGCCTTGGAGTCTTCGCCCAGGCGAGTGAGAAACATTTTCATTTGGGCCAGTGTTGTGTTCTGGGCTTCATCGAGAATCACGAAAGAATTGCTGAGCGTCCGTCCGCGCATGAAAGCCAGCGGACTGACTTCGATAATACCCAGATCGATGAGGCGGGAGATTTTTTCAGACGGCATCAACTCATGCATGGCGTCATAGACGGGGCGCAGATAAGGATCGATTTTGGCTTTGATATCGCCAGGTAAAAAACCCAGTGTTTCTCCGGCTTCCACCGCCGGGCGCACGAGGATAATCCGGTTTTTACGCTTGGCCTTGAGATCCATAACGGCCTGAGCGACGGCCAAGAAAGTTTTTCCGGTTCCGGCCGGACCGATGGAGAAGACGATATCGTGTCGGTCGATAGATTTCATGTATTCTTTTTGTCCAACCGTCTTGGGGGTAAAAAGCGGCGCCGTGTGGTCATTGGTTGAATCGTTTAGAATTTCCGCCGGGCCGCGGCCCTCCTCCTTGACCATGCCGATGGCATAGTGCAAGTATTGGTCGGAAATCTCATGACCAAGTCCGATGCGGGTAACGATATCTTCCAGAAGACGGATGACATGCTCGACCTCGGTTTTGTCGCCTTCCAAACTGATGGAATCGCCGCGAGCGACCAATTTGATGTCAAATTGCGATTCGATCAGACGCATATGAACGGCGTTCTGCCCGAAGAGTAGGCGTTGATCGACGTTGTAAAGATCGAAGGTTCTTGAAATTTTCGTACCGGCTATGGTCATTGATCCTCTGTTTTATCTACGATAGAAAGATGCAATTCGTTTAACTGGTCGCCATCAATTGTTGACGGTGCGCCATCCATTAGTGACGAGGCATTGGTTGTCTTGGGGAAGGCGATGACATCGCGGATCGAATCGGTACCGGTCATCAGGGCCACGATGCGATCCAGTCCGGGAGCCAGACCGCCGTGCGGCGGAGCGCCATAGCGAAGAGCCTTGAGTAAAAAACCGAACATTTTCTCGGCTCGCTCATCGGACATGCCCAGAATGTTGAGGACTTTCTTCTGGAGATCGCTCTGGTGAATACGAATACCACCGGAGGCTATTTCACTGCCGTTTAAGACCAGATCATATTGTTCGGCCCGGACGCGGCGCCAGGGGTGGCCGGGGTCGGACGGTTTCAGGTCGGTCGTGAAACCTTCTTCGAACAGGCTGAGGTCTTCCTCGCAGGGACTGGAGACGATATTGTGCATGGCTTGGAATGCTTCTGTTTCCTCGTTGTATTCGAAAAGAGGAAAACGAGTAATCCACATGAATTCCCATTTGGAGCGGTCGATCAGGTTTTCTCGTTTGCCCAGATGGAGACGCAATTGGCCCAGAATCGATTCGGCCTTGATCGGTTGGTCGGCGATAATCAGAACGGCGTCGCCTTTTTCCGCTTTGGCTTCGGCACATATAGCGGCGGTTATCTCCTCGCCAAGAAATTTCATGATCGGGCTTTTGTCGCCGTTGTCACTGCGCAGGATATAACCCAGGCCGCCGGCGCCATAATCTTTAGCCAGGCTGTCGAGATCGCCGATCTGTTTGCGGGACATGTTGCCGCCGCCCTTGAATGTGATACCTTTGACACAGCCGCCTTTATCGAGGGTGGAAGTAAAAACCTTAAATTCGCAGCCGGTCACCGTGTCGGATAGATCGAAAAGCTCCATGCCGAACCGTTTTTCCGGCTTGTCAATTCCCCAGCGTTTCATTGCTTCAGCATAGGTATGACGGGGAAAAGGAACGGGCAAATCGATACCCAGAACTTTTTTCCAGATATAAACTATCATCCCTTCGGCCACATTGAAGATGTCGTCGGGGGTGACAAACGACATTTCCATGTCGATTTGGGTATGTTCCGGCTGGCGGTCGGTACGCAGGTCTTCATCGCGCAGACAGCGGGCCAGTTGAAAATATTTGTCGAATCCGGAAATCATCAGAATTTGTTTGAGCAGTTGCGGCGACTGTGGCAGGGCATAGAAAGTTCCCGGTTGAACCCGGCTGGGAACGACATAATCGCGAGCGCCTTCGGGCGTGGAGCGGATAAGCAATGGAGTTTCTATTTCATAAAAATCCTGTCCATCAAGATATTCGCGGATGGCCATGGTAGTTTTATGGCGCAGGTGCATGGCTTTTTGCAGAGGAGTGCGACGCAGGTCGAGATAACGGTATTCCAGCCGCAAATCATCGCGGGCATTGGTCTCATCGACGATTTCAAAAGGCGGGGTCTCAGATGTCGAAAGGATTTCGATGACTGAACAATCGACTTCAATCGCACCCGTATTCATTTTGAAATTGATCATACCTTCGGGCCGGGCCGTAACTTCCCCGCGAACGGCGATAACGTATTCATGACGGCAGGAACCGGCCTGAGTCATTATCTCCGCCGAGACGTGTTCGGGATGGAGAACGACCTGAGTTATGCCGTAACGGTCGCGCAGGTCAATAAATATTAAACCGCCAAGATTACGGTATTCCTGTACCCATCCATTGAGGACGACTTGTTTACCAACATCCTGATCGGTCAGTTCGCCGCAGGTGGCGTTTCTTTTGAACTCAGAAAATCCGGCCAAAAACAATTCTCCGGTAAGTTGTTATCTTTATTGTACTAAGATCGGCGCAGCAGTATTTATACTTAGTCGAATCCGATCCTTTTTCTCCGGCAAAAGCTATCTAATTCGGTGGATATTGTCAAGTGAACAGAGATTATTTTGGGAACCGAAAAAATAATAGAATTGTTAGACTGAGTATTGACGTGCGGACTATTTATGGTATATAGTCTGTTCATTTTTTAGGAGTGGCGGTCGATAAACAGTACGATGGGATTTAATATATCGCGACATATGAGTTCGGAGCTGATCAAGCTCGATATGGCCCTGACCGTGCCGGAGATGCCGGAAAACGGCAGTCGGGCCAAGTGGATGATCCGCGTCAAAGAGGGTCTGTTATCCGAGCTATTGGGCGTGCTTGATCCGCACAGCCAGATCGGTAACCGCAAGAAATTGCTTTTGGATTTTGTCAACCGCGAGAAAAAAGCCTCAACCGGAATCGGTGAGGGATTTGCGGTCCCGCATATACGGTCGATGCAAGCCAAGGAATTTATGATCGGTTTCGGCCGCAGTCGCGAGGGGTATGAATACGATGCCATCGACGATGCGCCCGTTCATTTCTTTTTTATTATGGCCGCGCCGCCTTATGATGACGCCCTTTATTTGAAAGTTTTCAAGGCCTTATCGGAATTGATTATGTTTGATGGTTTCGCCGAGAAACTGATGAACGCCGAAGAGCCGTATGATATTATCCGGGCCATCCAGGAATTGGAATAGGCCCGAAAACTTCCGCACTTCCGGGAGTTATAATCCGTTAATTTTTAAATTGGCTTTTCATTTTCTGTCGCTGTGAATTGGGCGGAATTATGGGAAAGCTATAAAAAGATGTAAACTTGCGATTGTTTTCGCCCAGAAGTCGGATTTCCGGAGTTGGTGAGGGAGATGTGGCGGTAACTTTTTGCTTGAAATGACTATTCCATTTACCTATTATGGGGCACTTAATTAGAGGCGGATATGTATATAAAAAAGAGAACAATTGAACGCGAAGTCAGCCTGACCGGCACCGGACTTCATACCGGCGAAAGTTGTACGATCACTTTCAAACCGGCCGGCCCGGATCATGGTATAAAATTCCTTCGTTCGGATTTGCCAAATTCCGAACCGGTTCCGGCCGATATCGATCATGTTATCGACATCGCCCGCGGAACCACGTTGGGGATCGGCGAGGCCAAAGTTTTCACGGTCGAACATACACTGGCGGCCCTGACCGGCCTGGGTATAGATAATGTGTTGATCGAACTCTCCGGCCCGGAACCGCCGGTTTGTGACGGTTCGGCTATGCCGTTCGTGGAAGTTCTGCAGGATGCGGGAGTTAAGAAGTTCGAAGAGGAAAAAGAATACCTTGAGATCGACACACCAATGTCCTATTCCGAACCGGACCGCAAGGTCGATATTGTGGTCACCCCATCAGATGATTTTCGATTGACTTTCATGATCGACTACGCCAATCCGGCGTTGGGGACTCAATATACTTCGCTGGTTGATCTAAAAGAGGAATTTGTCGAAGAGTTCGCTCCTTCGCGGACTTTCTGTTTTCTTTCCGAAGTCGAAATGCTTAAAGAGCAGGGACTGATCAAGGGCGGCGGGTTGGAAAATGCCGTGGTTATTTATGATTCCAAAGAGGGCCAGAACGAGGTCGATCGAATCCGCAAAGCGCTCAATATCGAGGGCGATGCCTTTGTCGGTCGGACCGGGATAATCAATGATATTGCCCTGCGTTTTCCCAACGAACCGGTGCGGCACAAAGCGCTTGATCTGATTGGTGATCTGACTTTGATCGGGGTGCCGATCAAGGGACATGTTTTGGCTGCGCGCAGCGGACACAAGGCCAATGTGGCATTGGTCAAGAAATTGCGTTCGCTTTATCAAAAGAAACTTCTGGCCAGTCGTTTTCAGCAGAAGAAATCCGAAGCTTTTCTGGATATCAACGGTATTCTAAAGATTATGCCTCATCGGTATCCGTTCCTATTGATCGATAGAATTCTTGATCTTGAACCGGCGAAAAGAGTCGTGGCCCTCAAGAATGTTACCATAAATGAACCGTTTTTCAACGGTCATTTCCCCGGCCATCCGATTATGCCGGGAGTGCTGATTGTCGAGGCTTTGGCACAGGCCGGTGGAGTGTTACTTCTCAATGCGGTTGAAAACCCGGAATCGAAAGTAGTATATTTTATGTCGATCGACGGCGTTAAATTCCGTAAGCCGGTTATTCCCGGCGATCAACTTCGCTTTGAACTGGAGATGCTTTCTTTCCGCCGCAATACCTGCCGCATGCAGGGTAAAGCCTATGTCGATGAAAAACTGGTTACCGAAGCGACCTTGATGGCCGTGCTGGTGGACAAATGATTCACGCAACTGCAATAGTATCGCCGCAGGCGAAACTGCATGAATCGGTCGAAGTCGGACCGTATGCCATTATCGAAGATAACGTCGAAATCGGCGAAGGTTCACAGATCGGATCTTCAGCTTTGTTGGCTTCCGGCGCCCGCCTGGGAAAAAACGTCAAGGTTTTTCATGGGGCGGTCATCGGCAGTGTACCTCAGGATTTGAAATTCGAGGGCGAAGAGTCACTGGCCAATATCGGCGACGGCACTGTCGTCCGTGAATACGCCACCATTAATCGCGGAACCAACGAAAGCGGTTCATCCGATGTCGGCAAAAACTGCCTGATTATGGCCTATGCACATATTGCCCACGATTGTAAACTGGGCGATCATGTAATAATGGCTAATTCGGTTAACTTGGCCGGGCATGTAGAGATCGGTGACTATGCCATCATCGGCGGCGTCGTACCGGTACATCAATTCGTCAAGATTGGCGCCCACTCCATGATCGGGGGCGGGTTTCGGGTCCCGCAGGATGTTTGCCCGTATTCTCTGGTGGGCGGATCGCCACTCAAGGTCATGGGCCTGAATTTGATTGGCCTGCGCAGGCGAGAATATTCGCGAGAAACGATCAGGTCACTTCAGGATACGTTCAAAATCCTTTTCTTTTCCGACCTTAACACCTCGCAGGCGGTGGAGAAAATCAAGGCTGATATCGAAATTGTTCCCGAGGTTCAGGAGATATTGACCTTTGCGGAAAAATCAAATCGGGGAATGGTTAAATAAAAATACGAATCGATAACGTGGAATCGCTTCGGCGACCGGACATCAGCAGGCCACCGAACGGTGGCTTTTGTATATAACGAGATATGGATAAAATAAAATACGGTATAATCGGTGTGGGAGCACTCGGCCGGCATCATGCCCGCTGGGCCGACCGCTTGGATGTTTTTGAATTGGTCGGCGTCTATGATCTTGATCATGACCGGGCAAGAGCAGTGGCCGAGGAGACCAACAGTAAGGCTTTTGCCTCAATCGAAGCACTTCTGACCGAATGTCAGGCGGTGTCGATTGTAGTGACTACCTCCAATCATTACCGGGTGGCCCTGGAGGTGATTGAGGCCGGATGTCATCTGCTGGTAGAAAAGCCGATTGCGGCCTCGCTGGAGGAAGCCGACCGGATAATTGCGGCGGCGAAAATCAAAAACGTTAAGCTAATGGTGGGGCATATAGAAAGGTTCAATCCGGCTCTTAAGGCTCTGGCCGATTATGAAATTCGTCCTAAATTTATTGAGGGTCATCGGTTGGCGGCCTTTAATCCGCGTGGGGCGGATGTGGCTGTGGTTCTGGACCTGATGATTCATGATATCGACCTGGCCTTACACCTTGTTGGATCGCCGATCAAACATATTTCCGCCTCGGCCGTCGGCGTGGTCTCTGAAACCGAGGATATCGCCAATGCACGGTTGACCTTTGAAAACGGAGCCGTCGCCAATTTGACGGCCAGCCGCATTTCTCTCAAGCCGATGCGCAAACTTCGGATTTTCCAATCGTCAGGATATTTTTCGCTCGATCTGGCCGAGAAGCAGGCTGATCTGTACCGGATGCTCGATGGTCAGTCGCGTGATGGAGAATTCGCGCTGCCATTGGGGGCATCAGGAAAACACCTGGGGTATTTCAAGACCGGCGACAAATCTTGCGATATGTTGCAGGCCGAACTGAATGCTTTTGGGGCGGCGATACTCGATGACTTGCCGGTTCCTGTATCGGGAGAAGAGGGCCGAGCGGCTCTGGCGGTGGCGCTGGAGGTTATTGCCGAAAGTCGCAGGGCGGCCCGGGCGTTTGAAGGTGATGAGCAATAGCGGTTCGATATTCATATCGGCCGGTGATCCCTCGGCTGATTATCCCGGTAAATTATTGATCGATGAAATTACGCGCGCCTGCCCGAAGATTGAAATCCTTGGTCTCGGGGGACCGAAAATGCAAGAAGCCGGTCTGTCGGCGATGGTCGCCCACAAGGAGCTGGCTGTTCTGGGATTCTGGGAAATTGTCCCCAAATTTTTCTTCTTCCGACGGTTGTTAAAAAAGGCTGTGCAAATAATCGAGGAAAAACGTCCGGCGGCGGTGATCCTGCTCGATTATCCCGGCTTCAACCTGCGCTTGGCTTCGCGAATCAAGCATTTGAAAATTCCGATCATATATTATATTTCGCCGCAGGTTTGGGCTTGGGGCAAGGGGCGTGTGAAAACTATTCGGGAAGTCGTTGATCTGATGATGGTTATATTTCCATTTGAGGAGGAGTTTTATTCCCGGCATGATATCAACGCCCGTTTCACCGGTCATCCGGTAGTGGATCGTTATCGGTCGATGCCCGCCCGGGAAGTCTGCCGCGCGAAGGTTGTTAAAAATTCTGGAAAAAAATTGATTGGTCTGTTACCCGGATCGCGTTTGCAGGAGATTAAGCGGATGTTGCCGGTGATGGTTGAGGCGACCGACTTAATCGGTCGGGAAATGCCCGAAATAGATTTCGTCGTGGCTGCCGCCGATGGGATCGACGAGAAAATAATCGAGCGGATGATCGGCCAGAGTAAAATTCATATCTGGCGGGGTTTGACACCAGAGATAATAGGTGGCGCTGATCTGGTCATCACCTCCTCGGGAACAGCGACGATTGAAACGGCCTATTTCGGCACGCCGATGGTGGTGATTTATAAAACCGGCGAATTGACCTATCAAATTGCCCGGCGGTTAGTTAAACTCGATGCCATCGGCATGGTCAATATAGTTGCGGGCAAGAAAATCGTGCCGGAACTGATACAACATGAAGCCGATGCATCATCAATTGCGAAAGAAACAATCGGCTTGTTGCAGGATCACGCGCGATATGACCAGATGATAAGCGAGTTACTTAAAGTGCGCGAAAAACTGGGGGAAGGCGAGGCTGGGCGACGGGCGTTTGAGGCCATTGCTGAACTGGTGAAACTTTGCTGACGATTTATAAAATAGTTCTTAATCTGGCCTATATGATTATCTGGCCGTATATGGCCTATAAACGTTTGCGCGGTCGTGAAGAGTGGTCACAACGGCGTGCGCTTAATCCTGATTCATTTTTGCCCTCCCAATCCGATTCAACCACGCGACAGCCAAAATCAATCTTACGATTGTGGGGGCATGCTTCGTCGATGGGTGAGGTTCGTGTATTAGCGCGCTTGTTTACGGTATTGAAAGAGATGCAGCCGGAACTGGAATATTATATTTCGACCTATACTAAAACCGGTCAAAGACTCGCTCGTGAACTTTTCCCCGATGCCAAAGCTGTTTTTTATTTTCCGATTGATGCTTATTTCCCCCTGAAAAGATTCTTTCGACAGTTTCGACCCGATGGCATTATTATGGTGGAAACGGAAATCTGGCCGTATTTTTTGGATTTCTGCCGCAGGCTGAAAATCCCGTTATTTCTGGCCAATGGACGAGTTTCGGAAAAATCTTCCGGCCGGTATAAAAGATTCCGCCGATCATTGACTCCGCTATTGAGCATATACAGGAAATTTGCCGTTCAATCCAAGGCTGATGCGGAACGGATGACTACCCTCGGCGCCGATCCGAATCGGATTGTTGTTCTGGGAAACATCAAACATGATCCGGATCTGACAGTTGATTATTCCGCCAAACGAAAAGAAGTCCGCCGGCGTTTTGATTTGAATGAAGATCGGCTGTTTTTGATAGCTGCTTCCACTCGTCCGGGCGAGGAGGAAATAATCAGCCGGGCCATCGACCGGATTGCCGGGCGCGAGGATAAAATCGTTTTGCTGGTCGCACCGAGGCATCTGGAAAGACTGGAGGACGTCAAGACCGTTCTTGATGTAAACCGGTTCCAATATGTTCTTTACAGTGAAATCGTTTCGGGCAAAAAGAAGACTGCTTCGGTAATCCTGATGGACAAAATGGGACTTCTGGCCGATCTGTTTTACGGCGCCGATCTGGCTTTTGTCGGGGGTACGATGGGTGATCTCGGCGGTCATAATATTATGGAGCCGGTGTTGGCCGGGACGCCGGTCGTCTTCGGTCCTTCGGTGTATAATGTTTCCGAGGCGGCGGAAAAGATCGGCGAGAATCGGTTGGGGCGGATGGTTGCGGACGAGGAGGAGTTGGCCGAAGTTTTCCGGATGTTTAGTGAAGACCGACTTGATTTTGAAAGGATTGTCCCGGGAAAATCATCGGCTTGCGAGCTTTCGGTGACGGGTAAGACGGCGGCTTTAATAATTGAGGAATTTGACCGGTGAATCGTTTTTGGGAATTGGTTATTTACTCTCAAGGGGCGGAACGGTTTTATTGCTTCCCCTTTCTATTTCTATTCAAATTAATCACGCCAATTTATCAGTTCTTTTCCCGCCGTAACCTTAGGCGGAGAGCAGAAAATTGTTCGGGAGGATACAAGGCTCGGGTAATTTCTCTGGGTAATATCACTGTTGGTGGAACGGGCAAAAGCCCGCTGACAGTCTGGCTGGCGCGGCAGTTCATTGATCGAGGTAAAAGAGTCGTCATTGTTCATTCCGGGTATGGACGCAAGTCCCAGGATGATTTGGTCATCGGCTACGGCGAGGGATGTAATTTCGATGTCAATCAGATCGGCGATGAATCGACAATGATGGCGATTATGGTTCCTCAGGCAGGATTGGCTGTAGGACGCAATAAGAAGCATTTGGTAAAGGCGGCCGACGACCGGCTTAAACCGGACGTAATACTTATCGATGATGGTTATCAGCGGCTGGATATAGCCAAAGATTTGGATATCGCGGTGGTCAATCCGCTGACGCTCGGTCTGGATCGGACCGGGAAGGGCAGACGTTTGCTCAGTGCGTTCCCCGGTGGAATCTTGAGAGAATCAGTAGATTCATTGAGTCGCGCCGATGCGATTTATGTAACTGGAATCGAGGGGGAAGCAGGCAGCCGGGAGATTAAAGCGGCGGCCGGTAAATATAACTCGTCGGCACCGGTGATCGGCTGGCGGATGTCTTTGACCGGGGCCTGGCTTGACGGCGAATTTGTCGATCTTGAGGAAGTGAAAAAACTTCGACCATTGCTGTTTGCTGGAATCGGTTCTTATAACCGATTGAAGGCGATGTGCCGCCAGGCGGGAATCGAACCGGTCGATGATTACGGATTCGGCGATCATATGGATTATGATAAGATGGATATCGAGATGATGATCAATCTGGCCCGGACGGCCGAGGCTGACTGCTATTTGACAACGGCCAAGGATATGGTTAAATTGTCGCCCCGGTCATTCGACCGGCCGCTGTATTGTCTTGATCTGGCGGTGGAGCCGGACGAGGCCGTGGCCGACGTGATCGGGTTGGAGACGGTATGAAAAACTCGTATGACTTCATGATTATCGGATCAGGTATCGCCGGACTGTCGTATGCCCTGAAAGTGGCCGAACACGGCCGAGTAGTGATAATCACCAAGAAACAGGCGACCGAATCGAGCACCAACTATGCCCAGGGCGGTATCGCCTCGGTCATGTCCTCCACCGACAGTTTCGAGGCTCATCTTAGTGACACTCTGAACGTGGGCGCGGGACTATGTCGTGAAAATATCGTTCGGCGAATTATCGAAGCCGGTCCCGAATGTATTCAGCGCCTAATTGATTTTGGCGTCAAATTTACTCGCCAGAAAGACAGCGACGGTTTTTCGCTGGGCCGCGAAGGCGGTCACACACATAAACGTGTCGTACATGCCGCCGATCTTACCGGTCGGGAAATTGAACGAGCTCTTTTGACTTCCTGCCGAGAGCACAAAAATATTACCATCCGGACCAACCATATCGCCCTTGATTTGATAACTTACAAGCGTGACGGCATATCCTATTGCGGCGGGGCTTTTGTTTATGATCCGGTCAACCAGCAGCGTTTGATAATAAGGGCTTCGCTGACGCTTTTGGCCACCGGCGGTGCCGGTCAAGTTTATCGTTATACGACCAATCCCCTGATTGCCACCGGTGATGGCATAGCCATGGCCTTCCGGGCCGGAGCTCAGGTTGCTAATCTGGAATTTGTCCAGTTTCATCCCACGACGCTTTCCCAGATCGGCAAACCTCCCTTTTTGATTTCCGAAGCGGTCAGAGGTGAGGGCGGGATATTGCGTACCGCCTCCGGTAAGGCATTCATGGATGATTATCATCCCATGAAAGATCTGGCTCCCCGAGATATCGTTGCTCGGGCTATCGACAGCGAATTGAAACGATCAGGACACGACACGGTTTATCTAGATTTGCAGCATCTGCCGGCGGATCATATAAAAATCCGCTTCCCCAATATCTACATTCGCTGTCTGGAAGCGGGTATCGATATCACCCATGATCTTATCCCGGTGGTTCCGGCGGCGCATTATATATGCGGCGGAGTGGTGGCCGATATAAACGGGCGCACGGAAATCGAGCGCCTTTATGTTTGCGGCGAAACGGCCTGCACTGGTATGCACGGCGCCAACCGATTGGCCTCAAATTCGCTTCTGGAAGCGGTGGCCACGGCCCAATTCGCAGCTTCCGAATCGATCAGGGATTTCAAACTGGGTTCGGCGCCCGAACCATTGGTTTTAAAATTCCCGCATAAGGCTCTGGCCAAACTTCCACGGGAAAGGGTTATGTTGTCGCATAATCGCCGTGAACTGAAACGGTTGATGTGGGATTATGTCGGTATCGTCCGGACATCATATCGACTCGATGAAGCCGCCAGCCGGATCGATCCGATCAGGCACAGTATTGACCGTTATTTCTTCTCACACCGGTTGTCCGAAGCCAGTATTGAGTTGCGCAACATGGCCACTGTGGCCTGGCTGATAATCGAATCGGCATCAATGCGCAAGGAATCGCGCGGTCTGCAATATATCACCGACTATCCTCAGCTGGACGACGTCAACTGGAAAAAGGATACAATTTTACGAAAGCAGGGTTCGGACTATGTCTCTACAGCATGAAATGATTTTGATTCTGGATTTCGGATCTCAATACACTCAACTAATCGCCCGCCGCGTCCGCGAACAAAATGTCTATTGCGAAATCGTGCCCTTTAACGCCGATCTGGCGAAATATGGCAACTATAATCTTAAGGGATATATCCTTTCCGGCGGGCCGTCTTCGGTGCTGGATAAGGATTCACCGCTTCTGCCGCTTTCGTTTTTCGATACTTCGCTTCCCGTATTGGGTATATGCTACGGCCAGCATCTGATGGCTTACCGCCTGGGCGGCCGGTTGACCCAGGCCACCACCCGTGAATATGGTCGGGCGACCGTTACCGTCAAAAGCGAAGGACGGTTGTTAAAAGATGTCGAGCACTCCAGTCAGGCCTGGATGAGTCACGGCGATTCGCTCGATGCGCTGCCGGAAGGCTTTGTGACTCTGGCCGAAACCGCTGATATTCCTTTTGCGGCAATAGCCAACGATGACAAACAATTCTACGGCGTGCAATTTCATCCCGAGGTAGCTCATACTATCGAGGGTAAAAAAGTCCTTCGTAATTTCCTGTTTGATATCTGCGGTGTCACTGGCGACTGGACGACCGAATCGTTTATCGAATCCTCAATTGCCGATTTGAAAAAAACAATCGGTACCGACAATGTGATTCTGGGTATTTCCGGCGGAGTCGATTCTACCGTTACGGCGGCGCTTTTGCATCGGGCCGTCGGTGATCAAATGACGGCGATATTCGTCAACAATGGTTTGCTTCGTAAAAACGAATATGAAGATGTCATTGAATCATATCAAGTCCTGGGTATAAATCTAAAACCGGTGGATGCTTCAAAGAAATTTTTAGATCGCCTGACCGGCGTCATCGATCCGGAGAAGAAACGAAAGATTATCGGTGAGACCTTTATCGAGGTTTTCGACGAAGCGGCCAAGGCCAACGGCAAAGCGCAATGGCTGGCGCAGGGTACGCTTTATCCCGATGTGATCGAATCGGTCAGTTTCAAAGGCCCGTCAGCGACGATTAAGTCGCATCACAATGTCGGGGGGTTGCCCGAAAATATGAATCTTATGATCGTCGAACCGCTGCGGGAACTGTTCAAGGACGAGGTGCGCGATTTGGGGCGTAAGCTCGGTTTGGCCGAAAGTTTTATCGGCCGTCACCCGTTTCCCGGCCCCGGCCTGGCGGTGCGGATTATCGGCGAGATTACCGAGGATTGCCTCAGCGTTTTACGCGAAGCGGATGCCATTTATATCGATGAACTGCGCCAATCAGACCAGTACGACAAAATCTGGCAGGCGTTCGCCGTTTTACTTCCCGTCCAATCAGTCGGGGTCATGGGCGATCAGCGGACTTATGAGAACGTGATTGCCCTGCGAGCGGTAACTTCGACCGACGGCATGACTGCCGACTGGGCGATTATTCCACCCGAGGTTCTGGCCCGGATTTCCAATCGGATAATCAACGAGGTCAAAGGGGTCAACCGCGTTTGTTACGATATATCCTCCAAACCCCCGGCCACAATCGAATGGGAATAGCAAGCAATAGCTTGTTTTCTACTGTCGTGCGGACAGGCAAAGCCTGTCCTTGACTGACATGTGGATAACCAAAACAATAGGGTCGCCCACAGCTTGCTGTGGGTTGGTCTACGCGGACTTCAAATATGCGACCTGTGTAGCAAGTAGGTCGGGTTCCGAGTGAAGCCTCATTAGAGGTGGAGCGAGAAACCCGACATTCTCGCAAAATTGTGGTTGGCGTACGTCCTCGTACGCCAACCATGTGTATGATCTAACGCTGGGGCAGACGAGGGCGTCTGCCGCCCACACATGCGTCGCCTGTTTTTGGGCTGTCGGTTTTTTCGGCACACTCGTGTGCTTTTATTCTGGCCTCGGAACACCGACCTACACAAAATCTCCCCAAAATTACCTTAGATTCTGAATAGAGCGCCTTGTTCATGAACCGCGATAACGGGAGTCTATAATTGTGTACACCAACAGACATTGCCTGTTTTCGGAAAATGTCGGGTTTCTCTCTCCGATCCTTGCGGATCTTCATTCGGAACCCGACCTACTGTACTGGGATGACAATCGCGCCTTTTCAATTTCCAAGATATGGTCATCCAGGCGACAGCGAAAAGGCGGTGATACCGTAAAATGAGCAACCAAACCCAAACACACCCGTCTGTTTTTATTGTAAGTTCATATTTTGAGAGCATTTCAGACAATCTCAATCTTGCCAAAAAAAAGACTCATAACTGGTTTTGGGCCTTGATTTTTTCGGAATAGCTGTTATCTTTCCGGGCTACTATGGCGGTGCCTATTAAATTGACGGCTCTAAAGGGGAAAATCATCGCCATCGACGGTCCGGCCGGGTCGGGTAAATCGACAACCGCCAAGCTCTTAGCCGAGCGGCTCGATTTTACTTATCTCGACACCGGAGCCATGTACCGAGCGGTGGCTCTTTTCGCCCTTCGCAATGGCGTGTCTGTTAACGACGCCAACGCGATGGAGCAGATTGCCGCCAAAGTAAAAATTGAATTTAAGAACGACGGCGTGATAGGTCAGTTGATTTATCTCAACGGCGAAAACGTGACCGAAGGTATTCGGACGGCCGAAGCGACCCATGGGTCGTCGGCTGTAGCTGTACATGGCGGCGTCCGCCGGGAACTGGTCAAACGCCAGCAGGAAATGGGGAAAAAGGGAAGTATCGTTGCCGAAGGGCGCGATACGACCTCGGTAGTATTTCCACGAGCCGACCTTAAGATTTACCTTAAGGCCGATTTGGATGCCCGGGCGCGGCGCCGATTTTTGGAGCAGACGCACAAGGGCGAGAATACAACGGTGGAGGAGCAGAAAAAGCTCCTGACGGCTCGAGACCAAAACGACAGTCAGCGTAAAGAGTCTCCGTTGACGCAGGTGTCTGACGCAATAGTCGTCGATACCAGCTCGCTGACAATTGAGGGTCAGGTGGAAATGATTATCAAACATGCATTGAAGGCATTCAAACGCGGGTGATGGATTGGTTTTATCGTTTCATATGGAGTCTGGTCAAAGCTTTCGGCTGGGTAATATTCGGCCTTCGGCAGGTCGGCGCCGAAAACATTCCGCGCACGGGACCGATTATAATCGCCTCCAATCATCAATCGAATCTGGATCCGCCTTTTGTGGCGGTGACGATACCGAGGGAAATGCACTTTTTCGCCAAGAAAGAGCTTTTTGACATTTTAATTATGGGCCGGATTATTTCCCGGCTCAATGCCATCCCGGTCAGGCGCGGGGTCTATGATCCCAAGGCGTTGAATCTGGCTTTCGGGGCACTGGAAAACGGCGGCGGCCTGATTCTTTACCCGGAGGGAACGCGCGGCAACGGCCGCGAGTTTTTGAAACCCAAACCGGGAGTGGGTCTGATCGCCAAGCGATCCAAAGCGACGATTGTTCCGACTTATGCTTATCGGACGAATCGCCTGGGATCGGCCCTGTTCTGGCGGAAACGGTTGAAGGTGTTTTTCGGACCGCCGATTTCGGCCGAAGAGATAGATAAATATGAGGACGACAAGTCCGGTTATCAGGCGCTGGCCGAGGAAGTGATGCGCCATATCGCCGGTTTGAAGGCGATTGCCACGGGTGATAAGAAGACGGTCAAAGACGAAGTGAGCACTATAAGAGGAAAAGAGTGATTGTAACTATAAAAATTGACGTGTCGACAAAGAAAGAAATGCCTCCGGCTTCGGCCGGGGAGTAAATAGAACCGAAGGAGGAACATTAGACATGGCTGATGCCGAAACTAAAAAAAACGCAAATCTTGCACAGACGGGAGGTGAGAAGCCGCAAAAGAGCAGTAAGACCAAGCAGGCCAAAGGTAGGAAAACCAAAACGGTCAAGCAAAAATTGGTCAAAACCAATGCGGCTGATGCTCAGACAACGGTTGCCACCGAGGCGACCGTAGTAGATAAAGTCGTCACTGCTCGTAAGAAACGAATCGCGGAAAAAGTAACGACTCGGGTCAAGGTTGAGATGCCGGAAATTGAACCGGTCTATGCGATGAAAATCACCGAACTGGACGCCACCGAGTACGACAGCACGGAATACGATGAGCTGATGGAGATGTACGTCGGGACGATTCAGGATATCAAAGAAGGTGAAATCGTCAACGGTACCGTCATCGGTGTTACCCGCGAAGATATCATTGTTGACGTTGGCTTCAAATCCGAGGGGATCATCCCGATTGGGGAGTTTACCGGTAACGTGAACATCGCGATCGGTGACGAGATTGAGGTATTCCTGGAAGCGGTGGAAGACCAGAACGGACAAATGATACTCTCCAAACAAAAAGCCGATTTCATGCGGGTTTGGGACAATATCCGAATTTCCCATGATGCCGGTGAATTGGTTCAGGGTCGTATCAAACGCCGGATCAAAGGCGGCGTCGTGGTGGATGTCATGGGCGTTGACGCCTTTTTACCCGGATCGCAAATTGCTCTCAGGCAGGTTCCTGACTTTGATGCCCTCATCGGACAGATGCTGGACGTCAAGATTATCAAGCTCAACAAGAGCCGCCGCAATATCGTCGTTTCCCGCCGAGTTGTTCTGGAAGAACAGCGTGAGCAGATGAGATCCAAGCTGCTCGAGGAGATCGAACTGGGTCAGGAGCGCGAAGGAGTGGTCAAGAATATCACCGACTTCGGAGTGTTTATCGACCTTGGCGGCGTGGACGGCCTTCTGCATATCACCGATATGTCCTGGGGCCGCATGCGTCATCCTTCCGAGATGGTTCAGCTAAGCGACAATTTGACGGTCAAGATTCTTGATTTCGACGAGAAGACCTCGCGTATTTCTCTGGGACTCAAGCAATTGACTCCATATCCCTGGGAAAATATTGAGGAGAAATACCCACTCAACAAACGGATCAAAGGCCGGGTGGTTTCGATCACCGATTACGGCGCATTTGTCGAGCTGGAAAAAGGAATCGAGGGTTTGATTCATATCTCCGAGATGTCCTGGACTCAGCATATCAAGCATCCGTCGAAAATCATGAGCTTGGGCGATACGGTCGAAGCTGTGGTTCTGTCGGTGGACAAGGAAAACGAAAAGATTTCCCTTGGTATCAAGCAGATGGAGCCCGATCCGTGGACGATGGTGCACTCCAAGTACCCGGTTAATTCCGTGGTCAAGGGCAAGGTGCGCAATCTTACGGCATTCGGCGCCTTTGTTGAGATTGAGGAAGGAATCGACGGCCTGGTGCATATCTCCGATATGTCCTGGACCAAGCGCGTTCAGCATCCTTCGGAAATCATGAAAAAGGGCGAATCGATTAAGATCAAGGTCCTTCGTATTGATTCCGAGAATCGCCGGGTGTCTCTGGGCTTCAAACAGCTCAAGGATGATCCTTGGCCCGAATACGCCAAGAAATTCGGCGTGGGCAACGAGGTGCTTGGTACGGTATTGCGTCAGATGGATCGCGGACTGGTAGTCGAACTTGACGGCGAAGTGGAAGGGTTTATCCCGGCCAATCAGCTGGGCAAGGAAAAAATGGACAAACCGGCCGAGGCTTTCAACGAAAATGACAAGATTCCGTTGAAGGTGATCGAGTTTGATCGTCCCGGACGTAAAATCGTCCTGTCGGTTACGGCTTATTTCGAGAAACGTGATCGTGACGAGTACGAGAAGTTTCTGGCCGACCATCCGACCAAGAGCGTAAGCATCGGTGAGGCAATAGGTGAAGAGGCGGAAGGCGAGACTCCGGCGACTGAAGAAGCGCCTCTTGCTGAAGCTCCGGTTGAAGCTGCTCCGATTGAGGACGCTCCGGTCGAAGAATCTGCAGAAGCTCCGGCAACCGAGGAGCCGAAAGCGGAAGAACCGGTCGCGGAAGCTAAGGTAGCTGAGGAAACTCCGGTCGAGGAATCTGCTTCGACCGAAACACCGTCTGAAGAGACTCCTGCTGAGGAGGATTCCTCATCCGATGAGGAAAAACCCAAGGAGTAATTCGGTACAGCCATAGATGCATTAAAAAAGCCCGGTTTTTAACCGGGCTTTTTTGATTTAGATATCCCGGCTGATTTTTGGGGTTGTTTTGATATCAAGCGCTTCCGGCTAATATCTCCGATAAAACCTTGATAAAACCTTCGATATCCCGGGTGTCAATAGTCAGGCTGGGATCGATTCTCAACATAGATTCTCCCGGCCGCCGTCCGACGATATAGCCGCGATTGATTAATTCCCGATGTATCTTAATGGCGAAGGAGTTGTCCGCATCATCTTCCAGTTCGACAGCCGCCATCAAACCCCGCACTCGGATGTCTTTTACCCGTTTTGATCCGGTTTTGATTTTGTTCAATCCAGTTCCCAATACGGCCGCGATTTCCCTGCTTCGTTCGATCAGTTTGTCTTCCCGGATGACCCGAACGACTTCGCGGGCAACGACTGCTCCCAATGGATCGTTTTGATGCGACTGAGCATATTTGACCGGTTGCGTTTGGAGCTGATTAGCTATTTCAGGCGCAAAAATAGTTACACTGACCGGGTAACCGTTGCCAATGCCCTTGCCCAGGGCGACAATGTCGGGGGAGATGTCATAATGCTGATAGCCGAACCATTTGCCCGTGCGGCCCACGCCGGTAGTGACTTCGTTGATAAGCACGAAGCCGTCATCGGCGCGGACGATTTCGACGATTTTTTGAATCAATTTTTTTGGGGGGAAGCGGACATGGCCCGATGAACTTCCCGGTTCAAGCAAAAAGCCGCCGATGCGGTCGAACGGAACGGAAGCCAGATAAGGGCACTCCTGATTGCATTCGGTTTCTTCGGGGCAATCGGCGCAGGGCGACCAGTCGAAACAGAACCATTCGTCGGCCATTCTCTGGCTGGCCGAACCGTAGGCGCCGAAATAGGAGTCGCTCATGGTCATTAAAAGCGGTCGGTCGGATAATGTCTGAGCTGCGCGCACACCGAACTCAACCGATTCGCTTCCCGAACAAAGGAATATACATTTGCCTTCGGCAAATCCGAAAAGGGCCAGGATTTCCCGCGCACTGTCTTCGACGACTTCGTTAGTGTAATTGAAACCGGAATGAGAATTCAGAGCGGCCTGTTCGGATATTATCTTTCGAATTCTCGGGTGGCCATGACCAATTGAAGTACACCAGACGCCGGACTCTAAATCCACAAATTTCTTACCGGTGGAATCGTAAAGATGACAGTTTTCGGCGCGGACTATATCCTTGAGAATTAGATCGTGGCCGGGGTACCATATAATGTGATTCATTTATTTCTCCTGCTTGATACGAAAAATAAGCAATTGATAATTGTCAGGCAATTGTTTCCACCGAGGAAAGAATAATAGAAAAGCCCAGAGTTTCCTCCGGGCTGAGATGAGCTTTCTATTACAGACGAACTATAGGCAACAGGGTTCGATTGGCGGATCGCCGTTCTTGAAAACATAGTTTATCAGATATACGACGTCGCCGATATTGATCGATCCGTCACCGTTGGCATCACCTCGACATAAAGGAGATGGGCCGATCCCGCCCTTAAACACATAGCCAATGAGATAGGTGGCGTCGCCGACATTGAGCGTTCCATCGGAGTTGGCGTCCCCGCATTCTGAAACCGATGGACTCCAGCCTGAAATCGTTGCCATCATCCACCACCAGGCTTTACCCTTCTGGAAGCAATTGAAACATTGGGAGTGGGCGCATCCGCCACAGGCCGGGCAATCGGCTGGGTGAGCGGCACACCAGGCCGTGCACCAGTTGCAGTAATCGGTTTCATCGGGATAATAGACGCCCTCAGGATCATAGCTTTCGATATCGGCAAAGTCGAAAAGGATTTTGTCGTTAGCCATGCAATAATCCCGAATCTGGTTGTTACGAAGATACAGATTCCCGGCCACGCCGGTGCCGTCCAGATGGCCGGTCATGTAAATAAAAGTTACCTTCGGGTAATCGGCTTCCAGTTCCTCCATTTTGTTCAAATAAATATTAATACCTTCTTCGGTATTGTCGGAACAGCCGCCGCACCAGGAAAACATGGCCATATCGCATTCGGGGTGTGCGTTCAAATAAGTGCGGGTATTAGGTACCCAGGAAGTATCGCCGTTATGGCCGAGATCGTCACTTACCTCGTAATAATAGGGAGGATCATAGGCTGCGTCCTCGCTTTCGACCATACTAATCCCGGATATAATCTGACTGCCGTGCGAAGTGTGGACGTAATAGATATGATAGTCAGCGGCTATGGCGTCGATGATGGAGGGTGGAATTGTAGCGAAATCAGTTACGGTGCTGTGATCGGCGGTAATCGCCGCGGATAATACAGGCGTAGATAACACCAACAACGCCAGTATCACGTAAAATATCCAGTACATGATTAATCCTCCCAAAGTACTTGGAATCGTACATTGACTGTAGTACAAATTCAATATAAATAGATTTTATGTCAGAGCAAGAAGATTCTGGAATTACTCCTTGCCCGATCATCGGCAGTAGTGCCTGGCTGGTCACTTATTGATCGCATGCAGGGCGGGGAGGCTTAACCTGAACGAGGCTATCGCTTTGTTGGTGGGGAAAGTTCAGGCCAAAACGGGTACGGCCGGACCAGTATATTGAGTCCGGCCGGTATTTTTGCGTCATGGAGAAAACCGATTCCACAATAAACTTGGCCACAAATACCTGCGAATAAAGCTTTATTGTCGTCTCCATACTTTCCCTGTTGAACTTGATCTTACCCGATCATGGACAGGCAGAACACGGCTCGGCACCGCCCTTGAAGACATAGTTGATCAAATAGACGGCATCGCCGACGTTAACACTGCCGTCGCAATTGGTTTCGCCCGAGGCCAGCGGATCGGGAGCGGGGCCGCTTTTGAAAACATAATTGATCAAATAGACGGCGTCACCGACGTTGATGGCCTGATCATTGTTGGCATCTCCACAAATGAACTGCTCGGCTATGGAAACAAGCTGCTTTGAGGTGGAGTCATTATCGATGTTTAGATCACCGGCTACCGTAGTATTTACGGATACATTGTAAACTACTCCTGTATCGGGCCCGACTTGCCAGGAAGCAAAAGTTGCCAATGATTCACTGCCGCCGGTCAGTCCAAAATCGGAAAGAGTATTGGAATAAACGGTAATGCCATTGGTGTCGATTGTACAGGTTACGTCAATATTCAGATCGGCGCCCCGATAGTTTCGTAACCAGGCGGTGGGGGGAAATTGATCAGTAGTCAGAACATGGGAGGGTATTTCGACACTGACAGCACCGACATCAGGCGCTCCGGTGCCGAAAGCATAGAGAGAGCTGTCGAATGACCCGACATAAAGATAGCCGTTGTCGTCGATAGTTGGGGACGATTCGATACTTCCACCGGTGGTGTAGGTCCATTTAACCGACCCGTCGGGGTAGAGAGCGTAAAGGACCGAATCGCGCGAGCCAAAATAAATCACTCCGTCGCCGTCAATGGCCGGGGAACAGTCTATTGATCCACCGGTTTGAAATTTCCATTTCATCACCGGATAACTGCCGGAATCGGCCAGAGCATAAAAACAACTGTCAAACGATCCAAAATAGATAGTCCCATCGGACCCAATGGCCGCCGAGGATTCGACTCCACTGCCAGTAGGAAAAACCCATTTAACCGTTCCGTTGGGTCTCATCGCCCATAATCCGGAATCAACAGGGATGGCCGCCGTCCCGGCAGCGCCCTTTTGGTCGGTGCCGACGTAAATCGTGCCGTCCGGGCCGACCGCCGGAGAGGCATCAACCAAGTGTCCATCGTAAAATGTGCCGGTAGGACTGGCCCATAGAGGCGTTTCGGCTGCGACATCGAAAGCATAGAGGTTATGATCCTTGGAGCCGATGTAAACGGTGTTGTCGTTAATTAGCGCCGGAGAGGATATTATGCACCAGCCAGCGGAGTAATTCCATCTGATCGTTCCGTCGGGATCAAGAATGTAAAAATTGAAATCGGGACTACCCATGTAAATTGACCCGTCGGAACCGATTGTCGGAGAAGCCAGTAAGTGAAATCCGAGATCGGTTTTCCATTTTAGTCTGCCATAGGTGACCGAATCCTCGATGGCATACAGCGATCGGTCAAAAGAACCGATGTAAATCGTGCCGTCTTCTGCAATAGTCGGTGATGAAAACAGGCCGCCGAGAGTCGTGTATTTCCATTTCAAGGTCCCATTCGGATTGAGCGCATAGAGGCTGGAATCGGTTTCTCCGTGGATCCACAGTGATCGTCTGATGCCGGAACCAAAATAGATCGTACCATCGGAACCGATCGTCGGTGATGAAACAACGAAATCTCCGGTGAGATAAGTCCAGTCCAGAGTGGGAGCTGTCGGACCGGTGTACTGTGTTCGTCCGGTATTTTTCAAATCATGACGGAATTTCGGCCAGGGGCTATCAGGGTTTAGTCCACCGGCTGCGGCCAGGCCGCATAGTAAAATTGCCGTGAAAACAAGCAAAACTCGCATTTTTTGCCCTCCAAGCACCGTTGCCCCTCAACCATGCGACTGCATTCGAGCAGGATACAGGTTATGGGTCACGATATTTTTTCTTTGTATTATTATCCATAACAAGCGCATGCGACCCTTGTTCCAATAATAATAGATAAAAATGGTCCATTAACAGTTTTGTGAAGAAAAGCAACCGGTATAGGGCAAAAAAAGAGGCCCGAATCTTATCGGGCCTCGCTTTACTTTGATAGTTGGTTAAAGACTATTCGGTCGGGCAAATTGGGGGATCGCCGTTTTTGAAGACGTAGTTGATAATTTGCACGGCATCGCCGACGTTAATTGAGCCATCGGCGTTGGCATCACCGGCAAAGAGCGAAACCGGGGCGGGGCCGCTTTTGAAGACATAGATGATCAAATAAACGGCGTCGCCGACATTGATTGTTTTATCGTCGTTGGCATCACCGCAGACATAGTCGCAGGCATCCCCGATATCATCGTCGTCACTGTCGGCTTGATCATAATTGGGAGTGTCCACGCAGTTGTCACAAACGTCGCCTCGCCCATCGGAATCGGTATCGGTCTGGTTGGGGCTGGCTACTTCCGGACAGTTGTCGCACAAGTCGCCGTAATCATCACCATCGGTATTGGTTTGGTCAAGACTGGCCAGATCCGGGCAATTATCGCAGGCATCGCCCAATGTGTCGGCATCGGAATTATACTGATCCGGATTATAGGCATTGGTGCAATTATCGCACGAATCGCCTCGATTGTCTCCGTCAGCATCTTCCTGATCGGGATTATATAAGCCGACGCAGTTATCGACTTGATCGTAGGCGCCGTCGCCATCCGCGTCACCATTGAGGCAATTAACATAAGCGTATAGTTTGTCGCCCACAATGGAATCCACACGGACCTCAATACCACTGGGTCCATAATAGCCGTCGCTGGAGGGATAGGTGTCAGGAGCAAACCGG
>JAAEQF010000816.1 GCA_024231695.1 FCB group bacterium | reverse complement strand
GTACACATAACTAGCAATGTCCTGATAGTTTTGTCAATGGAATTGTAGGTGGATGAGCATATTATGACAGTGTTTCAGCGTTAGGTCGCTCAGGCAGCAAATTGGCGTGTACAGCCGGTACCGGTGCGGAGTGGCGGTCGGTAAGCGTAAATTTCTTGGCTAATCGACCAGACTCCCGTAACTTAGATATGTAGAAGGACGTAGATAGTCTTTGAAAGGCTCCGTAAAACATCTCGGACAGCAGATTGGACATGAGCAAATCGAGTGCAGACAGAGAGGGGTCGTCCGGTCGTTCGCAAGGAACGCCCGTTGAGCCTCTCGCTATGGTTTCGGATGCTCCTTGCTGCTGTGGCGGGCCCGCGCCTGAGAAGATGACCTATCTGTCTGATAGAGGCTGGATTATCGACAGCGTCAAGACGCCGATCGGTGATATTCCCCGGGTTGCTACTTCGCTTTCACTAGCCGATCGAAGGGAACATTGGAAAGTCCGATGGAATATCGGACGCATGAAATCGGCCATCCGGCCCGGTCTGTATGCCCTGGGCAGTCCGACAGCGGAGTCTCCTGTCTTCGTGTCAGCCAACTATAAGATGAGCTTTGATCGGCTCCGCTCACAATTGAGGGGCCGTGATGGCTGGATTATGGTCCTTGAAACCAGAGGGGTCAACGTCTGGTGCGCAGCCGGCAAAGGGACTTTCGGCACCGACGAAATCATCAATCGACTGCGTGTCAGCCGATTGGGCGAGATAGTTACCCACCGCAAGCTGATCCTTCCCCAGTTGGGCGGGCCGGGCGTACAGGCTCATAAAGTTAAGAAACAGGCCGGGTTTACAGTCCGTTTCGGACCGGTTAGAGCAGCCGATCTTCCGGCCTGGCTTGACAACCATCGCAAGGCTACGCCCGAAATGCGCCTGGTCCAGT
>JAAEQF010000815.1 GCA_024231695.1 FCB group bacterium | reverse complement strand
TTCGAAATTGAAGATGGTGGTCGGGGCCACGTATTCGTCAAAGGCCTCCCATTCGGCTATGGTCAATTGCTCCAGGGTCCTGGCAACGTGGGGCATGTAGTTGTCCGGGTGTTCGTAGGATGGACCATATTTGAAATGGACGCCGGCGCCATCCGGGGTTTGCACCTTTGCCAGTTTGTCTATATTTTGATAGCCGTTTCCACTTAGATAGATCGATGCGCAATAAGCTTCCCGCGGGCATTGGATGGCCGCGTCGGGCTCGGCCGGGGAGCCGAAATAATCGACGCCATCCAGCGCGACCGTCGCTCCAGCACCCACCTCGGTGCGGAAGATGTCCAAAAATCCGTCTAGATTAGCATCTCTTATAATGAAATTATCCGCCGATGCGAATAAGCTGGCCCATAAACGCACCGGGGTGGATGCAAAGCCGCCGTCTCCTTTGGATCGATATCCCCAATAGTGCGCGGACAGTTTTATGACTAAATCGTCGATGTGATCCCCGTTGATCCCGCCGAACAGGATTTCCGAAATTTCCAAACTCCCGGTCTCGAACTTGGGCGCCTCTTCAAAGGACCC
>JAAEQF010000814.1 GCA_024231695.1 FCB group bacterium | reverse complement strand
TTCATTTTCAGTTAACTCGTGCACAGCTTCATAAAAGATATTTTCGCCGTACCCTTCTTTGATATCTTTAATAAACTTTTCTGGATCTATTGTATTTTCTTCCATAATGTTGAGTTTAATTTATTTTGGCTGCATAACGCCACGCTAACAGGCACGGAGCAGCGCAGCTGTGACGTGTCCTAGTGAGCGAAGCGAACGAGTTTAGCGCCTTGTTAGCCATTTGGTTTCTCTACGGAGTTGACAATATTCTTGATTATCTTATGATTCGACCGTTCGGGCTGTGTAGCGATAACTTGTTTCGCATAATCCAATACAGCTTTATGTTGCCGACAGTTTGATTCAAAAGACCAATTGGCAGAACCCATTAACGAGATGTTGGCGGCGCCACTTTGTGCGTCGAGATCGCCGACTTGATCGATAATCATGTCAAGGTAACCTGTATCGCCGGTAGCAAAAAAGCTAGTCCACCAGATATCGAGCCTTGTAGGGCTGAGTTGAGCATCGTTCCACACAAATTGCGAAAATTCTGATTCATCACGAGCAGCGATTGAGCGCGCCCCATCATCAATCATTCCAAGATCCATGATCGGCCAGCCGTGCTGCATTTGAACCTTGCCAAGAAAAACCGCCATTAGCTTTGCAGTGTTTTCAGCGCCAGCTGACAGTTTCTCAAAATTGATATTAATTCCGAGTTGGATTGCGTCGAATTCCGATCTGCTCGGCTTGGAGTAGAAGAACGTCATCCGCTGTCCGAGATCTTCTATGGTGAGATCAGCAGTCTTAGCATGAACCGGTATAAATGCTCCGAGGAAGATTAATGTGAGTAGGATATTTTTCATCGATTCTTTAGTATGGCTAACGCCGCAAATCACCGGCAGCGCTTTTTGTTGTCCGAGTGTATTTGCATTGTTATACCTTTTCATGACATTGGTTGCCTGATAATGGTTTTCCACTTCTCTGGGGCTGCACGCCGAATATCGCTAAGATAAATCTCATGATGCTTTCCCCTTCTCTGGCTTCCATTTTCTT
>JAAEQF010000813.1 GCA_024231695.1 FCB group bacterium | reverse complement strand
TGCTGGATGATATAACCGACCGCAAGCGGGCCGAAGAAAGTCTGCAGCGACGTCTGCAATTCGAGACTTTGCTGGCGGAAATGTCCACCAATTTCATAAGTCTTCGTCCCGCCGATATCGATGCCGAAATCAATCGCACACTCCACCGTCTGGCTGAACATGTTGGAGTCGAAAGATGCAACATCTGGCAAAAACACGAGGAAGAGTCTTTCTATACGGTCTCACATTCCTGGACAAAACCCGGCTTTAAATCACTCAGTAATATGACTTCAGCCGAGTATCCATGGTATCGAGATAATATGCAAATAGACCAGGCGATAATTGTGCGCAATGTGAATGACATCCCTTCGGAGGCTTTGAAAGATAAAAAATCGTTTTTGAACCGCGAAGCAGTATCGGCACTGGCCGTACCGATGGCCGCTCAAGGATCCATTATCGGAGTACTATCGTTGACCTCGATGACCAAAGAACTCGAATGGCCGCCGGGTTTGGTGAAGCGGGTGAAACTTATAGCTGAAGTTATAACTAATGCTCTCTTGAACCGGCGAGCCAACAAAGCGGTCATGGAAACAACGCATCAACTGAAGGCCGAACGCGAGCAATTAGAAAAGAAGAATATTGCCCTGAAACAGATCCTCAATCATATGGATCAGAAGAAAACAGACTTTAAAAACGAGATTTGTGAAAGCGTTGAAAACCTGCTTATGCCGACGATTATTAAACTTCTGAAAAACGATGGATGTCTATCAGGAAAAGATCTCGATATTTTACAGCATAATCTTGATTCAATCATCGGCAGGGACTTGAATCAGTTTAAAAACAACTATAAAACGCTGACGGCTCGCGAGTTAGATATATGTAAAGGCGTTCGCGAAGGAATGTCATCGAAAGAAATCGCCAATATGCTGTGCATTTCCCCCGAAACTGTCCAGAAACATCGCGAATCGACTCGACGCAAATTGCAGATAAAACATAGATCGATAAATCTTACGACTTTTCTACGTACAAAACTGAACGACCAGGATTAATATACGCGAAACCTACGCGGTATTTACGGATTGCACCGACCCGGTGAATGCCGATTTATTACCAATAGACAGCAGATTAATATCAGTTTCCAAGACTCATCGCGGTGATCGATGTGATTAGGATGAAAGGGGGAATGGGCATAATTGAACAAAGGCATCCTGTCGCTGGAGTCCTCACGGATACACTCGCCGCGATGAGTACCTGATACCGCTTGGAGAAGAATAGCCGGGATATGACAGCAGGACGGACATCTGGATTTTAACGTGGCCCCTGCGCGAAAATTGCCTTTAGGGCAACTCAGGAGCAAGCGAGGTTTGCTTGTTGAAATTGCGCGGGTGACTGCATTGAATATCCCGGCCCAATTTAAAGGCCGCCGACTCTCGGTGGGTTTTTCGTTGATATTATGAAAAACTTTTTCCTTTTGCCCAACCGGCCTAGCTCATAAATTCAGCACATGTGGTTAGTATATATTCTTGAATGCAGTGACGGTACTTTTTACACCGGTGTGACCAATAATATTCACCATCGACTGGCCTGTCACAACGAGGGCAACGGCGCCAAATATACCAGATCAAGGCGACCCTGCACTTTGATCTACTTCGAAGAATACCCGACTGAATCGAAAGCGCGCAAACGAGAATACGCTATCAAAAAACTCAAACGCTTTCAAAAGGAAATCCTGGTCGAAGGATTTTCAAAAGCCACCCTGCAAAACATTCTGAAATCAGAATAATTCGCAATCATTATCCCCAAAGCTCCTCCGGGCCATTTATGATGAATAATTTTGGGTTACGGCGGTATAGGAATTAGAATCAACAGGAACAGGCATTTATCAGAAAGGTCAACGATCATGGAACTTGTCAGCAAAGAGGATATCCAGCCGATCTGCCCTCATTGTCAGCAGCCAATGAGCAGTTTGTTTTTCAAGGTGATTCGCGGCTTTCTCGGTAAACGATATGTTTACTTCTGCCCGCATTGCCATAAAGTGCTGGGCGTCTCCCATCGCAAAGGCTTCTGGATGGGGTAGGCTCGGCGATTATTAAATCTCTCGGACCTTTTCGGCGATAAAAATCATCTCCGGCGACTCTTCCTTCAACGGAGACTCGTCAAAATCACCGAATAAATCAACAATTTTGAAGCCGGTCCGAGCCAGAAGATGTTCCAGTTCAAAGCGGAAGTAATAACGAAATGGAAAAGCCTGAACATATCGCCTGACTTCACCGGATAATTCGGTCAGATAATAAATAATCTCGACATTGTTGAACTGATTGACAGAATCGACAGCAACGACTCTATGCGTCCGGCGCAGTCGACAGCCGTCGGGTAGTTTGAATTCGGGCGTGTTTTCTATCTCCTTATCCGACAGGATCCGACTCATTATCTTCATGTCCACCTGGAAAACATCGAAGATCAGTGTTCCATTCATCTGTAGATGGCGATTGATGCAGGACAACCCGGCCAATTGCTCTTCGACGCCGATTATATGCTGCAAAGCTCGAAAAGGGATGGTGACCAGTGAATACTTACCCTTCAAATCAAAATCGACCATGCTGCCCTGAACCAGCCGTACTCGCTCGCGCATTTCATTCGGTAGATTTTCGACTTTGGTCCGGCAGGAGGTCAGCATATGCGTCGAAAGATCCAGTCCGGTAATATCGCATCCGGCTTTAGCACAGGGGATCAGAATCCTACCTGATCCACAGCCCAGTTCAAGAACCGGGCCGTCGGCCGAACGCGCTTGCTTAAGATAGAAGTCCCGATCGGCGCGATTGTTATACATCGGCACCAGATCATACAGTTCCGCCAGCCGCGGCGTATCTTCATATCCTCCATACTTGCTCATGCCTAATTACCTCAATCTATAAATATTCTGGCTGTTTCAGATGAATCCTGCCTGAGTGCGATTAGTTAAAATACTCACCTTCTTCTCAAATTCAAAGCCCTTATTGGGGTTTCAGAGGATGCTGCTGCCATTATTCCGATTATTGATTGCCGACCTTGCGCCTAAATTTGTGATATTACATTAATTAAAATGTGACCCACGTTATCGCTTATTCTACGTATATTTTTCACGCAGACAGTTTTTCACAACCGAAAGGAGATATACGAATGTCAGATGAAAAAATGGCTCAGGGTAATTTTTGCTGGAACGAATTGATGACCCGCGACCTGCCCGCGGCGCAGAAATTTTATGCCGACCTATTGGGTTGGAACGTCGCTGATAGCGGTATGCCCGGCATGGATTATAAGCTGCTTAAAGCCGGAGAAAAGGATGCCGGGGGAATGATGGCTATGCCCAAGGAGGTCCCGGCTGAGGTCCCGTCGCACTGGATGGCCTATATTACCGTCGATGATGTCGATGCTTCGGCCAAAAAAGTCGCCGAACTGGGTGGTCAGGTTTTATGCGGACCGATGGATATCCCGCAGGTCGGGCGTTTTTGCACGATTCAGGACCCGTCCGGAGCCATGGTCTCGCTTATCACTCTCGCTCCTCCGAAATAACGGAACGTTTCATGCAACAATTGATCGGGTTTAGTCGCAAAAACCGGCTGAGCCCGATTTTAATTTACACCTCTTCGGTTTTCCAATGCATCTTTTTCCGGGACTCCTCGTTAATAAACATATTATCCGTCACCACCGATCTGATCCGAAAGGAATAATATGCCCTCACAGAAAACCATTCAATTTTCAGGCGAGGCCGTTCGGAGCGGACTTGGCTGGTTGGTTATGTTTTTGGCCATAGGTTTCTGGCGCTATGCTGCCACCGGACATGGCTTTTTCATCTGGCTTTTCGGTTATATCGGTTTCTCCGTGGCCATCGGAGCCTTCCTTTCCCGCGCCTTGAAAAGAAAGTTGAAACCCTGGGGCAGGCGCATCTCGCAGATTTTGATCGGCCTGTTCATGCTTGGCTTGCTCGGTTTTCTGGGGCATGAAAATATGCAGATTGAAGGTTTTTTCTTTTATCTTTTTGCCGGGGTGTTTTCCGGCGCTTCCTTGCATTATTTCATCGCCAAGCTGGTTGGACCGTTTACTTTCGGTCGCTCCTGGTGCGGCTGGGCTTGCTGGACGATGATGGTTATGGACCTGTTTCCCTGGAAAAAACCGGCTCGGGGCCGTATCAAATATCTCGGGTTGCTGAGATATATTCATTTTGCCGTCTCATTGGCCTTAGTTTCCGGGTTTTATTACCTTGCCGACTTTTCGGCCGCCGGCGAACGCGCGGCCGAATTGGAATGGCTAATGGTCGGAAACGCTCTTTATTATCTGCTGGCCGTAGTTATAGCCGTGGCGCTCAAGGACAACCGGGCCTTCTGTAAATACATCTGTCCCGTTCCGGTGACCATGAAAGCGCTATCCCGCTTTTCCCTTCTTAAGCAAAAGGTCAATCTCGATGACTGCAACGATTGTGGCCTATGTGAAGAAAATTGCCTGATGGATATAAAACTACTCGAATATGCCCGACAAAATAAGAGAGTTTTATCAACCGAATGCATTTTATGTGACACTTGCGTCAATATTTGCCCCACCGGAGCGATCAAATCGACCTGGAAATTCGATATTGGCTGGCAGGAATTGATCAATATGAAATCCGACGATCAACCGGAGGAATTGGAAAGAGAACAGTCCAAAGCTGCCTGAGAATATAAACCTATCGGCTGTACTATCTTATCGGAACTTAGGGGCCGTATTCCTTGTATCAATATTAAAATCTGTCCAAGTGCTAGAATATTTTTAAATTCCCTCGTAACCGGGTTGTCAATTGAGGAGTCTTTAATGCAGATGAAAGACAAAGGCGAACTGTTCTGGAAACTGCTGGAGCCTGAATACCTTCAGGGGATGATGTTTTGCCGCAAGCTGATGGGTGACCGTGATGGGGGCGACGATCTGTATCAGGATGCTCTGGTCAACGCCCTGACCGGATTCGAGCGCCTGCGCAATCCCAAGGCGTTCAAACCCTGGTTTTATCGCGTAATGATCAACACCTTCAGAGGCACAATTCGGCGTCCCTGGTGGAAAAGACGAGTTGCCATGACTGCCAAGATTGAACTTCAACTCGTCGGCGACAATCCGATCGCGGCGCATACTGCCCGGAGATGGCTGAAACGGGCGTTTGAGGCCGTTTCACCCGAAGAACAGGCCCTGACCGTGTTACATGAACTGGAAGAATGGAATATAAAGGAACTGGCCGAATTATATGGATCAACTGAAGGTTCAATCAAAGCAAGGTTGTTTCGAGCGCGGCGCAAAATGAAAAAAGCGCTTTTGAAATTTTCCCGGAAACCGGTGGCACAGAAAGCCGCACCGGAAATGATACGAAAGGGTAGTCGATGCGATGCCGTGAAGCCAAGCGTAGAATAAATCTCGTCGGGCAAGAAGGAGAGCGGTTTATGGATGACCGCCAATTGCAGGATCATCTGCATCATTGCCCGCAATGCGCCCGGGAAGCCAAAGCGGTGAAAGCCCTAAGGCATATGCTCGATTCCGCCCGCGAAAACATCGCTGCCGATTTCAGGCCGATGGCCGAGCAGAAGGAATTGGTTTCCCGCCGAGTTGATACCGGCCGAACCGGCAACGGTCATTCACGGTTGAGTCCTGTTGTCGGCTTTGGCCTCGCCGCCGTATTGACGGTGATTACTTTTTTAACCCTGATACCTTTCAACTATACCCGCACCGTTGGTTATGAAATTGCTTTCGATGGCGTCGATAAGGAACTGGCCGATGATGTGGAAGGTATTTGCGATATTTTGTTTTCGTTGGGACTGGATCAGGCCGACGTTGACATTCTGGGCTGCGATAGTACTTGCAGCTTGCTTATCGTTGATCTCAAATCGCCCGAAGAGGTGGAAAAGGTTATCGCCGCCTTTACTGATATCGATCCTTCCAGATTAACCTCCAATGTCATCCCCGTGCAAACCCGGGCCTCGGGTACACTACTGGATCAGGCCAACGAGACAATTCGCCATCAGCAGATGGATATAAATTAGGGCAGCGCTGCCTTTGAACATCAGCCGGACAATTTTCCGGCACCGGAAGACGTTACGATAACTTGACATTACTGCCGGTAACGGCGTTGGAGGATAAACAATGAAAACAGTTATAAAATCGATCTTCATATTGGCCTTGATTATGTTCGCTGCTCAAACATCCCAGGCTGGCCCTCAAATGAAAATCGAACCGCCTACTTTCGATTTCGGCTATGTACCTCAACAAGCCAAGGTGACGCATCAATTTTGGTTGAAATCGGTCGGCGACGACATGCTCAAAATCATCAGTGTCAAACCGGGCTGCGGATGTACCAAAGCGCCTCTGGATAAAAAAGAAATTGTCGTCGGCGATAGCGCTCGGCTGGAGATAATTTTCGATACCAAGAAGTACAAAGGCAAGATGATGAAAAGCACACGCATTCAAACCAATGCCGAAGAGAAACCGGTCATGTTGCGTTTTTCTGCCCGGGGAATTACCGATGAAAATAGGGCTACCCTGCCGATAATGATCGATCCTCCGGTATTGAGATTTGACCCAGGTGATACCGATAACGGCGGTCAGTTGCAATTCAAGATCACCAACAAGTCCGATCAGGATATCGAGTTCAAAATAATCGATTCTCCCGAGAGATGGTGTAAAGTCCAACTGCCTCCCACTATTTCACCGGGTCAGACTGCATCCGGTAGGGTTACTCTGAGAAATACTGAGACTGTGAAGAAATTTGCCAAATCTTTCACCATTGAGCTAAATGACAAGAGAAAAACGCGCTTCACTATGCCGCTGGTTGGCAATAGTGGGGAAGTTGGCGGGAAGTAACCCATAAATTGCATTATAAAAAACGCGCCGAAGGTCGATACTTTGGCGCGTTAAAAATCCAAACCGCTTCAATATCCGTTTAGTCACTGGTCATGATAAACAACGGCTGCATCTCAAAACTCTTGTAATGCGGCCTAAGTCGCTCGACATTGTAATGCTTATCGACATTGACGAATTTCTTGGAATTGGTAACAACGTCGATCGGTACATTATCATATCGACCGTTTTTCAATACTACCAAACGACCATGAATATTCTTTAGGATCAAATCAAGGGCCAGATTGCCATAGGCCATCGGTACCACCGAATCGATCGCGTCGGGGTCGCCGCCGCGGACCATATACCCCAGCTTCTGAGTAATGACGTCGATCGGTTTGCCGTTGTTGAATTTGGGCGAAATGGCCTTCAACTGTGCCGAAACCATATCGCCGATGCCGCCCAGTTTGGCGTGGCCGAAAGCATCCTTGGTCATGTCTGTATAAACCATCTCACTGCCCTCGAACATGGCTCCTTCCGATACCAAAACGACCGAGTATTTGCTGGGATTATTTTGGCGGTCATGGGTCATAAGTTCGGTCAAATGCTCCATATCAAATTTGTGCTCAGGGATGACACAGCGGTTGGCTGCGCCGGCCATAGTCGGCAACATGGCCGTGAAACCGGCATATCGCCCAAAAACTTCCAAAACCAAAAATCGCTCATGAGATCCGGCCGAAGTCCGCAGGCTGTGCGTCAGCATTATCGTCCGCGTCACACAGGTGCTGAAACCGATGCAGTAATCGGTGCCGGGGACATCATTATCCATGGTTTTAGGGATGGCCACGACATTGAAACCCTCTTGATACAACCGCACGCCGTAACTGAGAGTATCGTCGCCGCCGATCGGGATGAGGTAATCGACGCCCAGAAAACTGAGATTCTTCAGAACTTCGGGTGTCAGATCGTTCATCGGCTCGTTGTATTTATCCTGCAAATGCAGAGGGACATTTTCTTTGGGGACATGGCCGGGATGAGTCCGCGAACTGTGCAGAAAAGTCCCGCCGGTGCGACCGGCGCGATTAACGATATCTTCGGTCAGAACCTGATAATTATCGCTGTTGTCGGCGTTTTTATCCCGAATGATATCCACCGTACCGGCCCAGCCACGGCGAATACCGATCACTTTATAGTTTTCCCGCAAAGCCCGAATGGTTACTGCACGAATCGCCGGATTCAAACCGGGAACGTCGCCGCCGCCGGTCAATATCGCTATTACGCCCTTTTTTTTGTTTACATTGGCCACGCCTAATCCTCCGTTATATGCCTTTTTCGGGGCTTTCAGCCCGGTCTGAGAAATCCCGACCCAAACAATATACGCTTCCAGAAATCCGACCACTACAATAATAAGATCATTTCAGGGTCGTTCTTAATAACCGTTTGTTATTTATCGGTCAATTATATGATCCCCTTAAGCTTACGAACTCCGATCAATCCTCGGAGTTCTCCCGGACGACCGATTCTGTTTTATCTTCACAATGATCAGGCTTTTGTGATCACGGCGAATTAGATATTGACATTGCTAAGATAAGGAATTAGTTTATTAGCGCACTGCGGATTTAACAAAATGACAAACGAATGTTGACTTTTGAGAATATAGAATACAAATATCCCAAAAACCGCAAAAGGCAGTTTGCGCTGAAGGACATTTCCTTTGCGGTTGAACCGGGAAAAATATTTACTCTTCTGGGCCCCAATGGCGCCGGGAAGACTACCATCATCCGCATCCTTTCCGGACTGATCCTGCCGCAAAAAGGAAACATCACTATCTGCGGTCATGATATGCGCCGCGACGAATACAAAGCTCGGCGGACCATCGGCTTGGTCCTGGGCGATGAACGGACGTTTTATTATCGTCTTTCGGGCCGCCAGAATCTCGAATTTTTCGGTGGTCTCTATGGTCTTTCAAGGTCCCAGGTCAAACATCGGGTGGACGAAGTTCTCGATTGGGTCGGCCTTACCGATGATGGCCCCAAGCAATTTATGCGTTACAGCACCGGCCTTAAAAAAAGACTGTCTCTGGCGCGTGCCCTTCTGCATGACCCGCCGGTCTTGCTTCTCGATGAACCAAACAGTGGTGTCGATCCCGAATCGGCTCTGAAGATCAGGGAAATGATCGGTAAATTTAAAAAAGAAAAGCGGACGATCTTCCTGACCACTCATGACATGGAAGAGGCCGAAAAGCTTTCCGATACCATCGGCTTTTTGCGCGAAGGCGAACTTATTCGCAAGGGGCCGCTGGACGATTACAAAAAAACGATCAGCCGTAAAACCTTCGTGGTCGAATTCGACCGATCCGACCAGACTTCGGATCAGACTCTCGAGGGCATGCTCGATGAACTCAGGGCCATGACCGTTGGGCAGTTGCTGTCCATCGAGGGCAATCGCCTGACCGTTGAATACAACGGCAATTTCGATATCAATCCGGTGCTGGCCGCCATTGTCCGGCATGGACTTAAAGTCGAACGGACCAATACCGTCGATCCCTCGCTGGAAGAGGTCTTCATTCAACTGGTGCGGAACAAGCATGTATAAAATTTATCTATTCCTCAAACGGTTTCTGATCACTTTCGTCAGCTACAAAACCGGGCTGGCGCTGGGGATACTGGGCGGTTTCGTCGGCCTGTTGCAGTTTTCATTCATGGGCCAGTTTTTATCCGACGGCAACAGCTTTCCGGCCATCGCCCGCTACGGCGGCAATGTCCTCGCCTATCTGATCATCGGCAGCGCCTTTCAGGGTTTCGTTGGCGTATCGCTGTCCAGTTTTCAAAGCACTATCCGTTCCGAACAGCAGATGGGTACGCTCGAATATTTGCTCCTCAGTAACACCCGGCTGGAACTTATTTTGATCTATGCCGGAGTCATGCAATTTTTCCAGACTATCCTCAATGTCGGCATCCTCTTGGCCGTTGTCATCTTCGTTTTCGATGTCCCTCTGGGGGTAAACATCCCGGCCGCGGCGGTGACCATCGTTCTGATGATCTCGGCCCTTTCCGGCATCGGCCTGATGAGCGCCGGAGTGATTATCGTCACCAAAGTCGGCGACCCGATCACATGGGCTTTCACGGCTCTGACCGGCCTTTTATCCGGGGTGCTGTTTCCGGTCGAATACCTGCCGGGCTATTTACAGAAAGTATCATATCTATTGCCGACGACGCATGCTCTTCATGCTCTGAGAATGTCGTTGATCAATCAGGCGCCGTTGGCCGATATCATGCCCGAAATAAAGATGCTCACGATCATGTCTTTGATTACCGTGCCATTGGGTTTGTTGCTGGTGCGCCTCGGCTTCAACCAGGCCCGCAAAGTCGGATCGTTAGCACAGTATTAAATCACCTCCTTTGATCAGGCATCGCCTGTGGGTTCGTTTCAAAAAGCCAAATATCCCAAATCTCTTGTAAGTGATAGCTGTGTAGTGAGTAGGGTTTTGGGTTCGTTTTGGGTTCGCTCGCTTTTTGGCCTCCATTAGCCTGTAAGTTGAGTAATAATCCCACCTCTTCACAGGTGTTGGAAGAATCAAAGCCATTGGGGGGCGCCCACAGGTGGCATTGCCACTTTTTCGCTTACACGTGTATGACCTGAATTTGGAAAACCAAAACACACGAGTGTGTGAGGGCCAAGCCCGAACCAAAAACAGGCTCTGCCTGTTTGGGTTTGGTAGCTCATTTTTAGGGGGTCCCACAGTTTTTCTTCGCTCCACGCGCATAGGGGTAAGGTCGCCCACAGCTTGGTGGCGAAGCCACATTTTCACTTTCATGTGGGAATATCGACACCTTTTTCACAGTCGTTTGGATGATCAACACGGTTGGGTAGCCCACAGCTTGCTGTGGGTTAGTTTTCCTTGTACGCATAATTATAGGTTCCCGGGTTCAGGTTCTATTTAGGTGGGCGAGGGCAGGATTAGGGGTGGTTTGATTGTGAAAATGAGAAGGCAGGCACCCACCACGCCGCAGTGGGCTATAAACCGACACGAATAATTATTGACTTATGACATAATCCTCCATAGATTTTAATTTAGCTTATAATCTGGGCAAATGGTCCATTATAATATTTGGAGTTCTCAGAAAAAGGAAGGTCAGCCATGGCCGAGAAGAAGTAAGATAAAAAGAAGAACTGCTTCATTATCATGCCAATCACAACTCCCGAATTTGTTAAAGACAAATATAATGGAGACAAGGATCACTTTCGACATGTTTTGGATCATCTGTTTATTCCTGCGGTGACGGCGGCAGGAATGAACCCCGTACCACCCATTGCCCAAGGGTCGGATATAATCCAAGGAGAGATCATCAAACATGTACAAACGGCTGATTTTGTTCTTTGCGATATGTCTATTCTCAATCCAAATGTGTTTTTTGAATTGGGGATGCGGACTGCCGTAAATAAGCCCATTGCTCTGGTTAAAGATGAAGTGACTGATAAAATACCCTTCGATGTCAGCATGGTTAACAATCATACTTACCAATGTCCTCTGGAACTTTGGACGATTTCTGAGGAGGTAAAAAAATTAAAAAATCATTTATTAGACTGTATAAAAAAATCTGGTGATGGTATGACATTATGGGATTATTTTGGCCTTAGTTCTCATGCTGAACCAATTAAAGCGGATGGAGGCGTCGGAGAGAAGGTAGATTATCTTGCCCGGCAAGTCGAAGCAATGAGGCAGGAATCTGGACAGGCTAAAAGTGGAGAATCGATTGGCTGGCAAGATGAATTCATGTTTCAAGAAATAAAAAGAATTGCAAATGAAGCCGGAGATACTGTTTATAGAATTAAAAGAGAACAGGATACTATTTGGATTTTATCCGAGAAGTATTTATCTGATATGGCGATAAGGGAAATACAAGACTTTTTAAAGATTGCTGGATTAAAGCTGAGCGTTAGTACCCTCCTGATGAAATAATTCTACAAGGTATACATCTCTACCCAGGTAGCCCACAGCTTGCTGTGGGTTAGTTTGCCTTTTCACTCTATTATTACTCAAAATCATCCATTGGCAATGGAACATCCCTATTGCCCTGATACCAATTGTAACTCGACCATCGGTAATCGCCGGGTTCTTTAACCAAGCCCCGCCGGACAGGATTATTGTGACAATATTCTATTATTTCACGAACCGTTTCGGGTGTCCGGCAATTATGATCGAAGCATCGGCGTTGCCAAAACACTTTTTTGCCTTTAACATCGCTCATCGTCAAGGCGAAATATTCCCTGGCCATTTTTGATTTGATTTCTCGAATGACCAGCCCAAGTTTCATGTCATCGGGCGGCATCATCAACAGATGAACGTGCTCGGGCATTATGACGTATCCCCAAAGTTTGAATTCGTGTTTTGTGCGGGCTGAATTGATGTTTTTGATAAGCAGTTCACGAGCCGTCGGATGGAGTAAGTATTGTCCGTTACGGTAACAATTAAAGGTTACGAATCGAGCGGTTCCGAGATGATCAAAGTGTTTAAGTTTGGGCATATCAAGTCTCGTGGTTCAATCAACGTAACCCACAGCAAGCTGTGGGCGACCCCGAATCGTGATTTAATCAGAACATCTAGTTTTAGTCAACGTAACCCACAGCAAGCTGTGGGCGACCCCGAATCGTGATTTAATCA
>JAAEQF010000812.1 GCA_024231695.1 FCB group bacterium | reverse complement strand
CCACAGCTTGCTGTGGGTTGGTCTGCCGCATAGTACATTAATGATTGAAAAGCGAAAGTATTCTCATATGTACAGGCTCATTGCTGGAACCCACCCCAAAAGTCCGCCTTGGCCGGACTTAATTGGGGGTGGGCCACCCGCCACCCGTGGAATGAGGCGTTTGGTAAAAGAAATGAAGATAAACATTCATAAGACTTGCAAGAATATCTAAAATATGATAAATTATCTCTAACATGTAATTTGGATGGTTGCTAAATTGCAGGCTATTCGTAGATGCTCAAGCTGATTAAGTATCAATCTTTTATAGGAATATATTTATGTGTGGCAATTGGGTTGATTTCTTGGCTTGTGATAGCATTAAAGAGAAATAAAGTCGATAGGGACGGGAGATTACAATTATGGCAATGGAAATCTGCGACTACCTAAATCAAAGGGTCCCAATGGAGGAAGATTTCTGCTTTGTCATCATGCCCTTTGATGAAAAGCTGAATGAAGTTTTCCATCGCGGAATCAAACCGATCGTGGAGGAGCTTGGTTTTCGCTGTAGGCGGGCGGATCAGCATCTCGGATCCACACCAATACTGTATGATATCTTCGATGACATCATGAAAGCAAAGGTAATTATTGCAGATCTGACAGATGCCAATCCAAATGTTTTCTGGGAGCTCGGTATATGTCATACCCTAAAGAGAAATGTCATACTTCTCAAGCGTGCTGGGAGTCATGTGCCTTTTGATTTGCATGGTTTCCGTCATTTTGAATATGAAGATCGACTTGGAGGGGAAGGTACGTTACGAGATATTTTGAAAGGTACTCTAGCGCATGTTAAGGACGACAGAGAAGCCGAGCTTTTTGACAAGCCATCGATGACAAGAAATCTGAAGAAGGGTTGCCATCTATGGAAATCCGGACAGGAGATTGTGATTGGGTTCGAGGAATTCGTGGAAATAGTTCTCGGCTTGGATCACCTTTCTCCAACGGAGGACGAAATCGCATTTCTGTGCCGAGCGGCGGCGTACTTCGGCAAGTTTATGAGGCGCATGTCTGAGGTTGCTCACGGACACAGAACTGCCGTTTATGCCTTGGCCGTCGAGGCCGCTACTGGGTTGTTTACGCGTGTGCCTTGGAGAGCGGCAACTATGTTGGAACACTTTGATCGTAATCTGGTCGAAAGAGAACTGAGAGAATTTACTGACGAAATAGTGAACAAACAAATATTCCCAAAAGCCATCCTTGAGGGATCGACCATCTTCCTACTAAACGCAACTGTCAATAATCCCAAGACCCCTAAGGAGACTCGCGAGAAGCTCGCCGAGGTCCTCAGGCAAATTCGATCTGAATATGGGACATAGTGAATGAGACGCGATAGCAATCTACGTGGGTCCGTCGCATAGCCCATGTTAGATTGGACAGAGAATCAGGAGTGAAGCCGAAGGAGGTACAAATGTCAACGATCAGAGTAACCGTATTGCGTGACGGCGATCCCGTTGATGGTCATCGGGTGGTAATTGAATTCAGTGGGATTGATGGTGGATTGTCACAGGCAGAATACACCGGTTCGGACGGAATCGCCGAATTCGACGTAGAAGGTAATCGTGATGGCGATGTTTTCGTGGATGGAGCCAATGTCAGTCAATGGAACACATCCAGTGCCACTGATATAACAGTAAATTTGTAAATTTGTAGTTGGCGTACGCACTCGTGCGCTTTCGGTTCGGCCTTCGCCCGCCCACACGCATCGCGTGTTTTTGGTTCGTCACGCTTCGCTTGCCTCGCCGTGGGCACTTACTTGGGTTATACTTGCGACAGCAGAGAAGTAGCGAGCTACTTGGAGTGCTTTAACTTGGACATGAGGGTTTTGATTTCGTCGCGCAACTGGGCCGCTGATTCGTATTCCAGATTGTCGGCCGCCTTCTTCATCGCCTTCTTCAAAAATACAATCTGGTCCTCGTGGGTCATGTCGTTGAAGAACGATGGTTTTTCCACCGATGGTTCGACTTCCGATTTGGAATCGGCAAACTGCGTCGCCCGCATGATCTCTTCTTTGGTCTTGCGGATCGATTCCGGCGTGATGCCATGCTTTTCGTTATAGATCAATTGTTTTTCGCGTCGTCGTCCGGTTTCATCCATTGCTTTCTTGATGGACTTGGTGATTGTGTCGGCATAATAGATGACTTTGCCGGCCGAATTGCGAGCGGCTCGACCGGAAGTTTGAATCAATGCCTGAGCGCTGCGGAGAAAACCTTCCCGGTCGGCGTCGAGGATAGCCACGAGGGAAACCTCGGGCAAATCAAGACCCTCGCGCAACAGGTTGATACCGACGAGGACATCAAACTGGCCCAGACGCAGGTCGCGGATCAGTTCGGTGCGGTCGATGGCATCGATTTCACTGTGCAGGTATTTGGCGCGGATACCGAGCTTGACCAGGTAATCGGTCAGGTCTTCGGACATCCGTTTGGTCAGGGTCGTAACCAGAATCCGTTCTTTGGCGGCGGCACGTTCGCGGATCTCGGCCACGAGATCATCGACCTGAGTTTTGACCGGGCGGATTTCGATCACGGGATCGATCAGGCCGGTAGGGCGGATAACCTGTTCGACGACAACTCCGCCGGATTTTTCGATTTCGAAATCGGCTGGAGTGGCCGAAACGAAAACCATCTTTTGCATCATGTTGTCGAATTCTTCGAAGTACAACGGGCGGTTGTCCAGGGCCGAGGGCAGGCGGAAACCATGCTCGACCAGCGTTTCCTTGCGCGACCGGTCACCGGCGAACATGCCTCGCACCTGCGGGATTGATTGATGCGATTCGTCGATGATGGTCAGGAAATCATCGGGGAAGAAGTCGATCAAGGTATAGGGTCGGTCACCCGCTTTGCGTCCGGTCAGGTGGCGACTATAGTTTTCAATGCCGCTGCAATAGCCGATCTCCTGCATCATTTCCAGATCGTAACGGGTGCGCGATTCCAGACGTTGGGCTTCGAGCAGTCGGTTGGTGTCCCGGAACTGGTCGAGTCTTTCGGATAGCTCAATGCTGATAGAGTTGACCGCCTTTTCCAACTGCGGAGTTGTGGTGACAAAATGTTTGGCCGGATAGATGGCAACGCGCCGACGTTCATCAAGGATCTCGCCGCTGGTGGGATGAAAAGAGGTGATCCGTTCGATCTCATCGCCATAAAGT
>JAAEQF010000811.1 GCA_024231695.1 FCB group bacterium | reverse complement strand
GTCGGTCTTATCCCGGGCGGTGGCGGGACCCAGCGCCTGCCCAGACTGATCGGTTTTGGCAGGGCCATGGAGATGATCTTGAGCGGCAGGCTCTACAAAGGAAAAGAGGCCGCCCGTATCGGCCTGGTCCATGTTGCAGTCCAACCGGACGATCTCCGGGCCGGGGTGGAGAAGCTGCTTGAGCCGATCCTGCGCCAACCCCAATACGCCCTTTCCCTGGCCAAAGCGGCCGTCTGCGCCTCCAGATCCGGCCCCCTTGAGAAGGGCCTTGGCGAGGAGAGCGCGCTGTTCAGCCGCTGCTTTGAACACGATTTTTTTCCTGATCTGATGCGAAAGCAGCTCAGGGAGGGCCAACTTGAAACCACGGCCGACATATCGCGCTTCACAGGGGAGGAAAAACCATGAAGGTTATCGGCATCGCCGGCAGTCTCAGGCCCAAAAGCAACACCCTTGCATATGTGAAGACCGCTCTCAATATATTCAAACAGGCCGGCATGGAGACGGACCTGATCTCGCTCAAGGATAAGGAGATCAAGCCCTGCACGGGATGT
>JAAEQF010000810.1 GCA_024231695.1 FCB group bacterium | reverse complement strand
GGCCCGGAGTTTTGCACCGGGTTATCGTTGTCCGCCGTGTAGTACCTGAGCCGGTAATTGCCGGGGGCGAGTACATAGGATAGAGTTTCCTGGTGGGGTTCTTGGCCGGGATAGACGGTATAGGGCCGTTGAAGGGTATGGAGGGGGGCGGAGCCGCCCACGGTAAAGAGTTCGGCCCAAAGGACGCCGGAAAAGGGCAGTTGGCCGCTGTTGGTTAAGGTAAAGGGTATGGTTATGGGGCCTTCGGGATAGATGGATTGGGGCGCTAGGGTAAGGTCTTGTTTATATCCGTAAGTGACTGTGACGGTTTGGGTGATGGACACATCGCCTTGCAGGGTGGCGGTAAAAAGGGTATCTTCGCCGATGGTTGGGGTGATGCGGAAGAACCGCGATTGGCCGGGTTCCAGCACCAGGTCTTGGTTGGGACCGGCGGAGGCGCCGTTGGGGGACCGGAGGGTATCCATATGGAATTGGGCGGTAATTTCGCCGTCGTTGGTAACTTTAAGGGTGATGGGGAAGGGCTCGTTCCCGGCAAAGGGGGGCGCCTGGACCTCCAAGGACACTTGTGGTTCGGATACGCGGATCACCATCCGGCTGGATGCGGTGACCGTCATGGAAGGTACTTCGCCTTCGCCTTCG
>JAAEQF010000809.1 GCA_024231695.1 FCB group bacterium | reverse complement strand
GGAATTATCGCTTCAATTTCATACGATTCGAGGTTGATAATTGTAGCGTTGTCCGAGAGCACATTTGTTGCTATCGCTTTGGTTCCATCCGGAGTGATAGCTACACGGCGTGGTGCATCCCCCTCCGGCCCCCGACCGGATACCGTTGTGCCTAAATAATCAGGAAAACCATCTTCATAATCATAGAAGTAAATTCCTTCATGCCGGTAAGGATCCGCTCCGACAGCGCGGAAACCCGTTTTCGATACATCGCCGACATACTGTGAGTTGCCGTAATACTGTCCCGCTACTGATTCGGTTTCAAAATCAATTATCGAAAATCGGTATTGTCCTCCGATAGCGTATCTGTTATCCGGTGATGTGCCTATCCAGAAAGGAGTATAAGTATCGGTGAAAATAAGGAAGTCAGATGTTTCAAACCTCACGAGTGCGCTGGCATTGCTTTGGACACCGATAAACGCTTTCGAACCGTCTTGATTGACAGAGACTTCGTAGGTACTCAAACCATAACCGGTAATCGAAACACTCTCTGTTATTTCATGGGTTGTCAGATCAATCTGATGAGCAACCATCGGATCGCCGTAACAAAGTAATACCGCTTTTGAGCCGTCACCAGAAATTCCAACAACTCTTCCTTCAGAAAAGCCAGAAACCGTGTGATCAATTTCGCCTGTTTCCGTATTGTAAAACAAAACGCTGTTCTCTCCATCGGTAACAACAATATATTGCCCATCATGCGTGAGTTCAAAACCTGAAAACTTAAATCCGTTGCGCCCGTTCTCGCTGTTCGATGTCCAGCTTTGCAGCCAGATAGG
>JAAEQF010000808.1 GCA_024231695.1 FCB group bacterium | reverse complement strand
GTCGGTGACCGCGACGCTGAGGGCCACGGAGCCGGTGTTGGTCGCGTAGTAGGCGTAGGCCATCCGACTGATCTCACCGCCGGCGGGCGGCGTGACCCGGCCGGCGGCCGAGACCTTCTCAAGGGTGAGGCCGAGCGGCTCTTCCTCCTGCTCGCTCTCCCGGGCCGCGGCCTGGCGCCCCAGTTTCAGCTGGCGGGCATATTCGGCGGCAAAGCGGGGATCTTCGGCGTCGGCCCGGATCGGCGCTTCGATCAGCTTTCCCTCGACGACCAGACTGCCCCCGACGACCACGGAACGATCGGCGGCCACGCTCAGGCACGGCCGGAAGCGATGCTCGGCGTCGCCGCCGGCGTCGACGTCAACGCCGGTCGGGCCGAAAAAGCCGACGGCCAGGCGCGAGTCGGCCGGACGGCCCTCGTCTCCGGGATGCTCGATCTCGGTCCGCAGCTCGTTGACCGGCAGCTCGTCGACCAGTTCCCGGACGCGGTAGAGCTGCGCGGGCGCGGCCGACGGCGGCAGCGCCGACGGCTCCTCCCAGCCGAGGCTCGCGGGCCGCAGATCCCCGGCCACGGTGAGGTTGCCGTCGACCGCGGCGGTGCCGTCGGCGCGCAGGACGAGCCGCGGGACGAGCTCGCCCGAGGCCGTGCGCAGGCTCACCGCGAAGCGGCGGTCGCCGGGGTCGTCGTCGTTGGCGAAGTCGACCCGGACACCGCCGCCGGGCGAGCTCACGCTGCCGCCGACCCAACGCGCGTAGCGCCGGCGGACGGCGAGCGATTCATAGCCGG
>JAAEQF010000807.1 GCA_024231695.1 FCB group bacterium | reverse complement strand
CAGAACCCTGAAATCAGAACTCTGAACCCTGAACCTTATTCTATAAATCGGCGGAGCGGAGCAACTCATCTCATCAATATAAAATATTCAATCGCAGACTTTAGCGACTAACACAACCAGAAACCAAAATCCTGATCTCAACCGATCACCAACAAGAAACCTCCCCTTGGCCCTGGAACCCAGAAGCCTGAACCCTGAACCCGGAACTTCGACATATGAAAAAATTCGGGGAGCGGCGCTTCACGGTGTATCACCACGGCCGGCCTCAATGACAGAGTCGCCGGGACAGCCCTCTTAGCGTGGTCAATGTTGATTCCGGGGAGGCGCTCTTTCGAACTGACGGCGACCTCGGCTGACTCCTCGTCTTCCCAAGTGCCCGACGCCAACCTCACTGACGTCAACGAAGCGGCCGCCATCGGAACCAGGCGGGCGATACTATGACCGAGCAGATCCCGCCACCCATCTAAACGCCCCCCTCTCCGTGACCGATACGGACAGCGGAGAGGCCCAACTCGCCGAGGTGGACGCCCCGGCGCCTTCCCGCGCCTTCCGCCTCACGCGGGAGCTTCATTTTCAACGCCAGCGGTGGAGCCTTGACCAACTTCCTGGAGAAAAATCATGAAAGCCGGGTTAACGCAACCGTGAAATAAAATCGGGGTCAGGCGCTTTTCCTTGCAATGAAGCGGGCCGCCAGCGTGAGCAAGAATCCCTGTCTCGCGTTTCGCACGGCTTGGCCCTGGATGCAGGCGTATCTCGCTAAAAGGGCCTTTCCGTTTCAGAGAATACCGGCCGTCAAAAAAAGATCCGAAAAACGACCGGCCGTGAACCCCACGCAACACCCGCATGGCCTTGGAGTGCATGATGGAGGCGGCCCGGGGCATGGATCGGGGCATCGCGCGGGACGCCATGCCCGACAATCTATACAGCGGAGGAATTCTTAAACCGCGGGCGAACCCGCCTGACCGGACGTCGTCGCGTCTACCTCGATTGGCCCGCCTGCCTTCGCCCCGGATCCGGGCGGACTGGTTCGCGGCCCTGGCCCATGTCCGGTTGCAATCCAATGATCCGCCCAATGCGGCGGCGACCATGGAGGCGCCTACTACTCAGCGGATCAGGGCTTGTCGGGTGTTCCAGCGGACGGCTCATGGCGAATCCAGCCACGGTCTGACCAAAAGTTGGGGGAAGCGATACGCGAAATCTCGCACGCCTTCCGTGAGTGCCAAAATCGCTTGACACGAAACGTGCGGCATTGTATGATATCCACTATGATATAGGGGACGCGAGGAGAGTCATCTCCGGCCAGCGAGGTTATACGCCCCTATTTCTCAAACATTACGTTTAAAAAAGGAGACGCAATCATGATAAAAATTACGGACGGCAAGTTAGGAGCACGACTCGCAATTCAAAATGTTGTCTACGCCGGCATAGGAATGAATCTTCGCATCGCATTATTTATTGCTGTATCCATGTTCAGCACTACAGTGTTGGCTACGCCGATAACAGTAAGTTTCAATGGTACAATTGACTCTCAATGGGGAGGGTCAATGAGTGAAGCAGGTTTTAATATTGGCGACGCCTTTACGGGCCAATACACTTTTGAATCCACCACCGTGGGTGACCCGTCTGTTACAAATTTCGGTGGTGTACCACCGGAGCGGATGATTTATCCTAATGCAATCCTGTCTTTTACAGCAACAAGCCTGGGAAACACGCTGACCTCGTCGGGCAATCAGCAAAATGGGATACTCATCGACGATAATCTTTATAATAGAGATGACTACTTTGTAGTGCTTTCAGACAATTGGGGGCCGGAGATGTATATTGATCTTCGTAGTTCAAATACAAATCTGTTTAATTTACAAGACCTTCCGTCAACATTGCCACATATTTCACATTTCGATGAATACGCTTTTTTCCGAGTGCGTATAATTGGTGACAATGGTAATTTAATATATGCCCAGGGAAATCTTGACAGCATACAAGTATCATCTGTCCCACTACCAGCGACACTATGGATATTAGCTTCAGGCCTTGGGATGATCAGAGTTCGTTTATGGTTTAAGAGCAGGACGGCCTAACCAAGGTTTGCCGACGTCCAATGGTTAGGTGAATTTATGCAGGAAAATCGGGGACAAGTGGACTATACTCCTATCCTGAATTTGTGGCATGATTTCAGAGAGAAGCTCTGAATTCTCCAGCGTGCTTTATTTCAGAAAGCATAAACAGATCATTGGCGGCGGTTGTAATTT
>JAAEQF010000806.1 GCA_024231695.1 FCB group bacterium | reverse complement strand
TTTTTTAATCAAAACAAAACAAGAAATACTTTCATTTCAAACACTAGACAAACAAACACAAGATGTATAGCAAACTATTCTCGATCTCATGCTTCGCCATGGCCACCCAGGCCTTGAACTTGAACACTCTTGCCCAGACCAAGAGCCTTTTGCAGGACGAAGATGACTGCTGCTGCCCCTAGATGCAGGCCTGCATGAACCCCTGCGCATCCCACTGCGATGGCTCCGGCGCAGACGAATTCTCTGAGGAAGAGTACAACGAAATCGCCGATAAGCTCGCTGATGAAGCTGAAGCCATCGCTGACGAGGGTTTCCTAGCTAAGAGTGACATCGAGGACGCTGTCGATGAGCTGATCTCTGATCGAGATGAGGCTGACGCTGTCGCTGACGACATCATTGCTGAGCTCGAGGATGCCGACCCCGATGCTACCTCTTCTGTTACAGAACTCGAGTCTGCTGAATCTGAGGCATCTGAGCAGAAGAAAGTTGACGAGATCGCTGATGTGATCAAGGAAACTATCGAAGAGGAGAAGGATGAGCCTGTCATTGATATTCCCGAGGTCGAAGTGCCAGAGGTTGTCGAAGAAGAGACAGTTCCCGTCACTGAACCCGTCGCTGAGCCCGTCGCCGAGCCAGAAACCGAGCCCGTTGCCGAGCCCGTTGCCGAGCCCGTCGCCGAGCCAGTCACTGAGCCCGTTGCCGAACCCGTCGCCGAGCCAGTCGCTGAGCCCGTCGAAATTGAATCTGCCTCTGAAGATTCTGAAGAAGAGGTGGAAGAAGAGGAGGTCGTTCCTGCTGAGCCCGTCGAGATTGAATCCGAACTTTCAGAGTCTGAGGTCGAAGAGGAGGTTGTAGAAGAAGCCACCACTGAGGAACCCGTCGAGATCGAATCTGAAGAAGAAGAGGTCGTCGAAGAGCCAGCTGTCGAAGAGTCCTACGAAGATCCCACCCTTGAGGAGCCAATTGAGCCAATTATCATCGAATCTGAGGAAGAAGAAGAGGAGGTCGAAGAGCCAGCTGTCGAAGAGGAGACTAACCCTATCGAACCCGAAGTTATTGAATCCGCCGATGAGGCCGAGGAAGAGCTCGTGGAGGAGTCCGAAGAGGAGACCATTCCCGAGCCTGTTGAAATCGAATCCGCTGATGAAGATGATGAGGCTGAAGAGGAGGAGCCCGTCGACGAAGAGTCAGAGGAGGAAGTCACTCCCGAGCCCGTCGTCGAAGAATCAGAGGAGGAAGTCACTCCCGAGCCCGTCGTCGAAGAATCAGAGGAGGAAGTCACTCCCGAGCCCGTCGAGGAATTATAATCAGATGATCCATTCACTGCCGAGCCCGTCGTTGACGAGGAAGAGGAGGAAGAGACCCCCGAGCCCGTCGTCGAAGAATCAGAGGAGGAAGTTACCCCCGAGCCCGAAGTTGAGGAAGAGGAAGAGACCCCCGAGCCCGAAGTTGAGGAGGAGGAAAAGACTGAACCCGCTGAGCCCGAACCTAAGGCTCCTGCTCCAGTCGTAGTCTATGAGACCAAGGTCGAGAAGCTCACCCCTGGTATGAGCTTGGATGAAATCCTCGAATTCGCCGATGGCAGACCTCTCGTACTTGACATCCAGCATGACTCGTGCGCTCCTTGCCAAGATATCGCCCCTGGCTTCGAGGCCCTCATGGAGCGCACTAAGGAAACCTACCCAGACACCCTTTTCTTCAACATTGATGCCATGGATTTCGCCAACAGAGATCTCCTCATGAACGGCTTAAAAATCAGCTCTGTTCCATCCTTCAGAATCTATGTCAACGGTGAACTATCAGCATCGGTTAATGGAGGCAACAACTTCGATCAGGTTGAGGCCGAATTGCAGAAGGCCATCGCAAAGCACGAGGTCCTCAGCGATGATGGTCTTAACATTGTTGATGACACCTCAGACAACGTCTAGGACGATACCTTCAACGTTATTGATGACACCGCAGTCAACGTCTAGGACGATACCTTCAACGTTATTGATGACA
>JAAEQF010000805.1 GCA_024231695.1 FCB group bacterium | reverse complement strand
TTGACGGCAATATTTCGCATAATCACGGGGGGATGGGTAATAACCATGATGCACCAGACAATGCCTCGATGTTTTTGCAGTGTACCAACAGTCTCATTGCCAGATTCGTCAATAAACAGTGGGGCCGGGAAGGACATGTCTTTACCGCAACTGCCCGGTCAGAACCGATTATCGATGATGCGGCAGCAGAAGAGAAACTGTTCTATTGCCTGACCAATCCGGTAAAGGACGGGTTGATTGAGACTGTGCGTCAATCTCCCTTCTTTTCAACCTATCGCCATCTGGCCTATGGCGACCCACTCAAATTTTGGTATATCGATTGGCATGCTTGGTGGAAGGCGGGCGGGTTTACCAACAAGCACCACCGGGCCAAACACTATTTCAAGTGGACCGAGTTTGAGCTTACTCCGCTGCCGGCATGGCAAAACCTCACAATTCATCAGCGACAAACAAGAGTTCGGCAAAAGGTCAAAGAGATTGAACAGGAATGCGCTGAAGAACGAAAATTACAAAACAGAACGGTGATTGGGGTGCCCGCGCTTTTTCAGGTTGACCCACGCGAGCGTCCGAGGAATCCAAAAAAGTCTGGGCGCCAGCCCCTATGTCATACAGTCGATCCCGAACTGCGTCGGGAGTTTAAAAAAGGATGGCGTGAATTTGTAAACGAACATAAAAAGGCATCGTTTGATTACCGCGACGGCTATCACGATAGAGAATTCCCAGAATACTCATACCGGCCCCCAATCAAAAAAATCTACCAATCCTCAAAATTGTGACCCCCCTTCGCC
>JAAEQF010000804.1 GCA_024231695.1 FCB group bacterium | reverse complement strand
GTAAAGCTGTTTTTTGTGCTGAGTTATACAAATAAAGTTTTAAATCACCTGTTCCCTCAAATTCTAATAATATTCGAGTTAATTTAAATGCTATATTTTTTTCTAGTGCTGTAAAAATGCGATAACCAACAAAATAACCAGTCGGTAAAGTATCTGTGTTTATTTTATTATTCGCAAATTGATAAAGTAATTGTCTATCAATAAAATCAGGTTTATTAAATAATTTATCACAAATATGAGTAATAGCAGATTCAGAAATCTTTTTTAATCCTGCATTTATTTGGGTAGTATCTGAATCTTTATAATCCAAATTATCAGTTAACCACTCAATTTTAACATATGGATTATCAGTATAATTCCTTCCCGATCTTGATACTAAATTATCTGCATCAACATCATCATAATCAGGATTAGTAGGCTGTTCATAACCTACTAATCCATATAATGATTCTATTACTTTTGTCTGGTTAAACATTTACTTCCAGAATTTAAAATATGCTTTTTGTAATTCAGTTGAAAATGAATCGGTTTTACCTTTTTCTAAAATACGCCAATACCGAGCTTTATAAGCAGTGGATGAACTCATTTTAAAAGTAGTATCTACAGTACCCTGATAAGTTACAGTATCTAAGTTAGTATAACTATCATCGGGAAACTCTTTATATTGCATTATAAAATAATGAGAATTTAGAGGGCTTGATGTACCTCCTAAAGAATCAGAATCAATATATACATCACATATAACTTCATCATTAGTCTCTATTAATACAGTTTTAGTTAAAACAGAGTCTAAAATTCCTGTTGTATCTGCTGCGCCTCCAATTATAAACCAAGCTGAATTACCTTGTTTTACAACTTTATCATAATCAGTATCTTTCCTATCTTGAGCGTTTCCATCATTACATGCAAACATTAAGATTCCTATTGCTAATATGTATAATAACTTTTTCATTTATGCTCCTCCTTCTGATACAAATGCAAATGCTTGTAAAGGCGTTTCATTTGATGTGGTTAATGGTGCATGATTAAATGATATATAATCAAACGCCTGTACTTCG
>JAAEQF010000803.1 GCA_024231695.1 FCB group bacterium | reverse complement strand
GCTCGCTGGTTACGGTACAGGACGGGTCCTGTTTGGTTTGGACGTCGGAAAGGATGGCCAACCCGAAGTCCAGAATCTTAACGGTTCCGTTTCGATCGACCATTAAATTACCCGGCTTCAAATCCCGATGGGTGATACCCTTATCGTGCGCCGCGGCCAATCCTGAAGTAATTTGAATGCCTATATCAATAATGTCATGAACCGGTATTGACTTCTCCTCCGATAGTTCCTTGAGAGATTGCCCCTCGATATAAGCCATTGAAATATAGGGAACGCTTTCATGCTCATTGACCTCATGAACGGTAATTATATTCGGGTGTTGTAACCGTGCCGCCGCTCGAGCTTCTTGAGTGAATTGTTGCAGTACAGCATTGTTCCTGGTTTGATCAACTGGTAAAAACTTCAAGGCGACTTTACGTTTGAGCTTGGTATCCTCCGCCAGATAAACCTCACCCATCCCACCGGCACCGATTTTCTCGATAATCCGGTAATGCTGCACCATCGTGTCATTGGTCAACGGGGCGTTGGTTCGCCCGTTATCGTAGCTGCGGTCAGTCATGTTCTATCATATTTCTTCAGCAACGTCTGAAAACGTTGGCAATTGCGGATTGGGTCCCACCTGGGATCAATACGGAGCAATGGCGCCGATATCCACGATGGTATCGACATCAGGTATTCAAGTTGATCGATGGCGGCATCATACTCCTCCAAGAGCGTATAAGTATAGGCCAGATCTTCGACGCGAAAGGGGCCGACAACGGCGTTTTCCGAGATCGGCATCAGTTCCACCGCCAACTTTGCCTCGTGGATAGCTTCCTCCGCGCGTCCAAGCCCGGCATAGACATTACCAAGTGATGCCCGAGTGCGGTCATCGTTTGGACGCTTCTCAACCTCCCCTTCCAAAAACTCCCGGGCTGATTCATAATGCGAACGGGCCTGTTCATTATCTCCCAGAAGCTGGTACGCGTAAGCCTTAAACTGAGCCTTGGGAACGAGGTACCACTGGCCGACATCATATATTTCCGGCGCGGCAGCAAGTGTCTTCAGGGCCTTGTCATAGTTTCGGCCAAATAGTTGAGCCTGAAATAAATCGAACAACTCGCGCCCTTGGCCATCGGGTATTTGGATCAGGGTTTCTCGTCCTTTCGACACATCGCCCTGCCACAACCAGAAATTCCACGCTTTGCAGACAAACACCGACACCTGGCTGTTAGATATTGATATCGACAAGTTATAGTAGTGATCTGCCTTGGAATATTCTCGCATGGTCATGTATGCGCAGCCGATCTCATGGGGCAAGGAGGCATCTCTGGGACTCGTATCGAAGGCTTTTTTATAATACTCCACCGCTTCAGCAATTCTGCCCTGTCGCTTAACGATGGCGCCGGTCAGGGAGAGTACTCGTGAATCATTGGGGAAATACTTCCGTACTTTATCGAGTTCTTCGAAGGCCAGTTCAAGATTCTGTTTACAGTAGTAATGAAAATAGCCAAAAGCCAAATGGACTTCGGCCATTTCCGGCTTAAGCGAATTGGCCCGCTCCACGGCCATCCTGGCCCGGGACACGCAGTCGGGGCCGCGGTCATAACCGTGAAAATATAAGAGCGAATGAGTTCTTGAGAGATCGACATAGGCCAGGGCAAACTTAGGATCAAGTTCCACCGCTCTTTCAAACATTTGCTGGGCCATCCGAAAATCCTGTTGGGCGTAGTCGGGACGGCCGGCATACTCCAAACCCCGAAGATAGAACTGATAGGCATCGAGATTATCGGTGGGTTTGGCTTGAAGTACATTCCGTTTGGAGCCAACCAGTTGGATGTTCAGTTGCTCTACTACATGTTCAGCAATCTGCGTCTGGACTTCAAAAATATCATCGAGGGTACGATCATAGCGATCGGACCAAAGATGAATATCATCAGATACACGAATAAGCTGAGGAGTGATCCTCACCCGGTCGGTGTTCTTACCCTTGCGATTCCAGCGGACACTGCCTTCGAGAACATAATCAACGCCCAATTCGGAACCAATCTCCCGAATTGACTTGGTCGTCTGTTTGTAGGTCATTGCGCTGGTCCGCGAAATAACACCAAGTTCTCGAATAGTCGCCAGGCGGCTGATAATCTCCTCGGTCATGCCATCGGCGAAATACTCCTCCTCGGACGGGCCCAGGTTTTCAAAAGGCATAACTACCAGCTTCTGCCGATGATCTTTTCTGCTCGGAGTCTCTTTTGATTTCTCAACTGTCGATACTTCCATCCGCTTAAGGTCACTGAGTAAACCGGCCGCACTTTGGTATCGCAATGATGAATCTTTTTCAAGAAGCTTGAAAACCGCGTGCTGGAGTTCATCGGGGATGTTGGCTTTATATCTGGTCAGGGGGTCAGGTGCTTTATTCAGGATAGCGTTCATTGTCGCCGCTTCATATTCCTCACTGAACGGAGGGCGGCCGGTAATCATTTCATAAAGAATGACTCCCACTGAAAATAAATCGGAACGGGCTTCAACTTCATCGCCACAAATCTGCTCCGGTGACATGTAACCGACGGTCCCCAGCGTAGAACCGACCTTGGTCAATTTATCCGTTCCCTGAATAGTCGCTAATCCAAAATCAAGAAGGCGCGCCTTATTTGAATTATCAATAATAATGTTGCCCGGTTTTATATCTCGATGGACAACACCGGCTTGGTGAGCTTCCTTAAGTCCCTCGCAAATTTGCCGGGTGTAAGTTATCGCATCATTGATCGATATATTGTTCTCTTTTATTCTATCACGAAGCAATGCCCCTTCGATATAAGCCATCGCTATAAAAGGGCGACCCTGGAACTCCTCGGCATCATAAATCGGGACAATATTCGAATGGTCAAGCTTGGCCGCCGCCTGAGCCTCTCGTTTGAATCGCGCCCGACAATCATCGTCCTGACACAGGTGCGTTGGCAGGAATTTGAGAGCGATCTTCCGATCAAGTTTGGTATCTTCCGCCAGATAAACCTCACCCATGCCGCCAGCGCCGATCTTTTCGATTATCAGGTAATGTGACACCCTGGTTCCCTGAGTGAGGACTGTATGTGTGCGGGTCTTATCGTCGTTTAGATCTGTCATTTTTCCCATTCTTAATCTGTATTTAGTGGGCCTTGGTTCATTGGCAAAACTCCATTAACTGATTGATAAACTTCAAATATAGCAACGAAGTTATACGCAACCAAACATGGATCAGATTGACCCTCGACACCTTTTTAACTGTTTCAGGGCGGTGAATATATATGGGGATTGAGAAGTTTACGAAGGTCGGCTTTCCTCGATACGCTGCCAAATACAAAAGGCCGGATGAAATTCCGGCCTTTTGCTTATTTAAGTGAATTCAAATCAGCCAACTACTGGCAACAGCCCTCCACCGGCGAGGGTCCGCCCTTGAAGACGTAGTTTATCAGATAAACGGCATCGCCGACATTGAGAGCATCGTCGCTATTGGCATCAACGGAGTGCTTTTTTGAGCGCATATATAACGCATTTCTGATATCCTTTGCAGGAAGATATTATTTGGAGCGTGATGGTGAAGACTCGTCTGTGGGCAAAGCCTCTCTCTGAATGGCTGAGCCCTCGTGAAGGCTACTTTGTGTCGCTATCTGTCAATATTTAAATTCAGGCTGCCAATTATTGGCGCCATCTTTCAACATATCAAACATGGGCCACACAGCCCCAAAACAGTGTCAATGTTGATTCACAAGGATGTTATTCCAGTTATCCACGCGACAGCTATAAACAGGCTCCGCCTGTCGGCCCAAGGTCCGGCCAACTTGGGATACCTGACGATTATCAGGACAAGGCCTGCGACGAGAGCGGCGACCAAACAAACTGCTTGTGATAACGTGAGCGGTCCAATGACGGCGTGGAGCTTTTCGGGTGCTCGGAAAAATTCGGCTATCGGCCGGCCGATACCATACAGCATCACAAACCAGGCCATCAACGTGCCTTTCCATCGCTTCTGATCCAGCGCCACAAAAACAATCGCAATAATCACCAGCACGAGAATCTCATAAAGTTGGGTTGGGTGCAGAGCTACACCGGCCGGGGCTGTTCTTTCCGTACCCCCCTCCGGAAACGTCACCGCCCAGGGCAGACTGCAAACAGCTCCATAGCAGCATCCGTTCACGAAACAGGAAACTTTGGCCATAATCATCGGCACCGGCAGGGTCAATACAACTATATCGAGCATACCTCGTCTGTCTCGCACCAGCAACAGAGTTCCTGCCGTTGCTATTGCCAGGTACACCAGTGGGCCGCCCCACATACCCGGCTCCATATAGTAAGCGGGATTAAAGTAGTTTAGCAGTTCGAAGCGGTCGTTCAAGAGATCATACAGAATTCGAGCGCCGGTATTCATGCTCCAGATATAGCAAAGCCCCAGCAAAAACCCGCTTTTAAGTGAAATCTCTCTTCGCCGACAGACCCAAAGAGCAAGCAGCATAAACACTATCATGCTCAGGCTGTAAATAATCGCATAGGTTAAGATACCGTCATAATCACGCAACATGGTTGCATCCCCCACTGTGAAGCGAACGGCTGACCTGATAACATCGTTCGAAACCTATGCGGATTCGATCTACGTCGTCAAAATATACTCGGGTTATTCCAAACCCAAAAAATGAGAAACTTTCTAATTAAAAAAGCGGCCCATGAGTTGTTAACCCGTTTATCCCTATTTCACCTATGGATTTCTTTTCGGTTGCTTGTCTTGTTTCTTTTGTGCCTTTTGTTTGTCTTTGTTTTTCTTCTGTTTCTTGCTTTTATCCTTATCCTTTTTTCCGCCCTTGTCACCCATGTCTGTTCCTCCGTTTTCAAAATTGACCTACGCCGGTCATGGCGGGTCTCTTTTTGTTTTGATATCTCATACAAGCCACATTCTGATAATAGAATATAATAACGCTTTGCGCGCCAGTTAAAAACAGGCCTCGCTTGTCCCTTTACGTCGCAATTCGCCAATTACTTTTTAAGCTTCAAACCAAATAACGGCCTTAGGAAGAAAATCCTTCTTATTATCTCGTATGACAAATAACATCCTGTAAACGTAAACGCAACTATGAACAATAAACTTGCCCAGACATTTATATTTAAGGGGAATATGATGTATGCTCCCCAATACAAAAAGATCATATGGAGAATATAAAATGGATACGCGGCCTGACTTAAATAGGCGAGAATCCTGCTTGGCTTATTAAGATGGGCGTACCCGAGCCCCAGGATTCCAAAGATCCAGGATATCGATTCGATTGAAGTCAGTACGTGGGGACCGTGAAATTCGAAAACTACCCCCCTGACCACAAATATAATTAAAGCCAGACCGAGAGAATAATATTTGAATTTGGATATGGCTTCCCAGGCTACTTCTCCTATGGTAATAAAAGTAAAACCAAGTAAGAAGGCAATTGCCCCGAGCAAAAGCCCTACTCGGGAATCATAAAACAAAGCGTAAGGAATTTCGGCGGGAATGGTTAAGGCCTGTAGTATATAGGGTATGGCCAGAAGATAAATGCCATAAGGGTATTTCTCGATTAATTTCCTTAAGAGGTTGAAGAATTTACTGTTTTGAATTTCCTTAGCAAAATAGAATATCGCCAGAAACCACAGGACATACAGGAGGATATTGCATAAAAACCACAAGTGCCCCATATTGGGGGCATAGATGAACTCCTCCGAATAGAATTTCGCGTATATAAATGCATGTATGGGAACAATGGCAAAGCTTCCAAACAACAACGGAACCAGTATTTTGATTGTTCTTTCGCCAAGAAGCTGCAGCCAGGTTCTTCTTTGTAATGAGAAATATACCCCCATGCCGGAGATAAAAAACAACAAAGGAATCCGCATAACGCTTAATAATGACAGAGGGATCAGAAGTACTTTTAACAAAACCGGGCTTTCAATAAACAGAACCAGCCTGGCGTAAGATTGAAACATAATCATAATATGAAAAACCAAAAGAATTGCTATCGCGATTACTCTTAACCAATCAATGTCATATCTTCTAATCTGAGTATCCATTGGCATTACTCATAATTTCCAGTCTCTAAAGCATTGGTTTTACTTGGCTGATGCGGCTCTACTAACCCATGGCGAAACAAAGTCCTGGACGCGTGTTAGGCCACTATTCTGCCTAATATCCATGTTTTTTGAATTCCTTGGAAGCATATATTCCAAAACAATCGTCATCACCCACTGGCAAGACTACTTTTTCTTTTTAAAATACTCATCCTTTCCGATATTGTTTCGTTTATCGTTCCATGGTTATGATAACTTTGCCCCGGGCGTGCACATCCTCAAGATACCGGATAGCATCAGCAACCTCACCTAACGGGTAATGTCTATCTATAACAGGCACTACTTTACCGGCCTCAAGAAGCTCTGTCATAAAGACCAGGTCCTTTTGATTTGGTTGCGCCACAAAGCTACACATTTTCCTACTTCCGGTCATTGATATCAATGGTCCCAGAGTAACCTGGAACATTTGTGCATAGGAACCTCCGGCCATGACATAAATTCCCTGGAGAGTTAATGCACGCTTGTAATCAAAAATCGAATGATATCCATTGACAGCAAGAATCAAATCATAACGCTGCTCACTTTTGGTGAAGTCTTCTTGAGTATAATCTATAACATAGTCGGCGCCAATCGAGCGCACCATGTCCAGATTCCTTGTGCTGCATACACCAGTTACTACAGCCCCGAACGATTTAGCAATCTGCACCGCAAACGTACCCACACCACCGGACGCACCATTAATCAAGACATTCTGACCCGACTCAATTTGACCTTTATCGCGAAGACCCTGCAAAGCGGTGACTGCCGCCAATGGCACGGCTGCTGCTTCCTCGAAGGACATGCCGGCCGGTTTCATCGCCACAGCATTTTCACGAGTACATACATATTCGGCAAAACCACCTCCACCACAACCGGATGTGTCACCGAAAACCTCATCACCCGGCTGAAACTGCTGGGCGTTTCGGCCAACCTCCTCGATCCGTCCTGCTATGTCAACTCCGAGAATCTTGTTTTTAGGCCTTAACAGCCCTCCACCCATTAGGCGGACCAGGAATGGGTCAGCTCTCAGCATATGCCAGTCATACGCATTTACGGATGCCGCATGGATCTTTATCAGTACTTCATCGTCTCGGGGAACAGGTTTCTCTATCTCCTTAAGTTGAAGAACATCCGGCGAACCGTATTTTTCATTTACAATTGCTCTCATGAATATTCCTCTTTCGGATAAGCAATATGCCATAAAGAAAGCAATACCACGCCTTATTGCAACCAAAAGAGAGGAGACACATATCGTGGCCAAAACGGTTGTTCTTTATTTTGTATTATTGGGGAATATCGGCAAAACAATCTGTGGTTGAATTGTCTACTTGCCAAGGAAAAACGTATTTCTTAAATTATGTCTGGAGGTAACCAATAATTTTTGACAACGCACAATTGGTTGAGAAGATCGGGTTGATAATCATTTCCGATGAAACTCTCTGCCCGGCTGAATGATGACTAAGAATTCAACAAGAAAACTATTCATCATCTTCGCCGCGCTTTACTTCGTACAAGGCACGGGTGAGCTCTCGGCCGGCCTTCTGGCCCAACCTCTCCGATCCATGCTCAGAAACTGGGGACGTGACAGCGCCGAGATTGCCACTTTCATGTTTCTTTTGGGATTTCCCTGGTATATCAAACCGATCTTTGGTCTATTGACCGACTTCATTCCTATCAGAGGATTTCGGCGGAAGAGCTATCTGATCCTGTCAAGCTTGATGATGATTGGTGGTTTTCTGGCTGCTACTTTTCTACCCCTCACCCCGGCCGCCGGTACGGTGATTCTATTTGTACTTCTTTTCCCCAGCTTCGGTATCGCCTTCAAGGATGTAGCGACGGACGCCACCATGATTGAAACCGGTCAGCCCTTGGGCATCACCGGCAGACTTCAGTCTGCACAATGGGGCGCTATGTATGGCGCTGGTTTGCTCTGCGGTGTGGCCGGGGGCTGGATCAGCCAACATGGGCAACAGCGGTTGGGTTTTCTGATATGCGCCCTGCTGGGCATGGTGGCGCTGTATATTGCGATCTTTCACATCAAGGAAAAGCCGCGTCCTGAGTTACAGCACGGGCAGTTGAAACGCGCCATCAAAGTGCTTGGTGAGGCTGTGCGTACGCGCATGGTTATTCTTATTGCCGTCTTCTACTTCCTTCTGAGTTTCAATCCCTTTTCCGCTGACGTCCTTTATGTCCACATGAGCGATGAACTTGGATTCTCTGAGCAATTCATCGGCTACACCTACACAATCACCAGTTTCGCGGGGATTCTGGCCTGCATCCTCTACGGATTGTTCGCGAAACGAGTGCCGCTACGCATCCTGCTTCACAGCTCGGTGATCTTTATGGTGCTCTCAAGCCTGGTCTACATCGGATTGGGGACAGAAACCTCGGCCATTCTCATCAGCTTCGCCTACGGCCTCATCTATATGGTCACGAACCTGACACAGTTGGAACTGGCCAGCAGGTATTGCCCTCCGGCTGCGGCCGGCACCGTATTCGCTCTGCTTATGTCCCTGAGCAATCTCAGTGTTTCCCTTTCAAGCATTCTGGGTGGTCGGTTCTATGAAGCATGGAAGCTCTCCCATGGGGCAAACACTGCCTTCAGTATGTTGGTCGTGGTAGGCGCCGGATTCACTGCCGTATGCTGGCTCCTGGTGCTGTTTTTTCCAAAGACACGCAAGGAGTAACGATTTCCAATATTAATTCATCATGAATTTTGCATGGCAGGGACTCTTATGATGTTTGAAGTTTTCTCCAATGAAGAGAGTTCTCCCAATTGGCGGGCACCCGGGTCTTTGACCGTAATTCAAATAACTATTGGAGAATTTCAGCTTTCTTGCTATATTTCATGCCATGAGACAGAATCATAATATTACTCAGACGTTTGTCAATAACAACGCTGAGTTGGTTAACTTCATAAACCGCTATAGCGGTTTATAATTATTGCTCCTCAATCAACTACTTCGTATCAACACCGAGTCTTGTTAAAGCTAGGTTTCTTAGGACCTTGACTGTTTTTGTCGGCTCCTCAGAGCCAATTTCGTACCAGTGTTGAGTAGCGAGCCAAAACAAAAAAACCAGACGGAGCAAATCATGAAAATCATCGTATTAGGAGCCGGTTTGGTAGGCGGCCCCATGGCCATCGATTTAAATAGAGATGAAAAATTCGAAGTGACCGTTGCCGATTACAGTGATGGCGCTTTGAATCGTTTAAAAGATAAATGCCCTGAATTGTCAATCATCCGGAAGGATTTATCAAACTCGAAAGATGTGACTTCTCTGGTGAGAGACTATGACCTTGTCGTAAATGCTGTCCCGGGTTTTATGGGATTTGAAACGGCGAAAGCGATCATAAAAGCCGAAAAGAACTGTGCCTGCATCGCTTTCTATGAGGAGGATCCCTTTGAACTGGACCAGCTGGCCAAGCAAAACGATGTAACCATGATCATGGATTGCGGAGTCTATCCCGGCATGGGCAGCGCCTTGATCATGAATGCGGCCCAGAAGCTTGATAAAGTTGAGAGCGTCCTTACCTTTGTGGGCGGACTGCCCGAAATCAGAGAGTGGCCCAGCGAATACAAAGCCGTGTTTTCACCTATCGATGTCATCGAGGAGTATATTCGTCCGGCCCGCTATATCGAGAACGGCTTCGAAGTAGTGCGCCCGGCCTTATCGGATCCCGAGTATGTTTTCTTTCCTGAAATCGGTACCCTGGAAGCTTTCAATACCGATGGACTCCGAACTTTGGCCACGACTATTGATGCCCCCAATCTGAAAGAAAAGACACTGCGTTACCCCGGTCACATTGAGAAAATGGCCGTACTGCGGGAGTTGGGATTCTTTTCAAAAGAGGATAGTATCAAGATCAAGAGCCAAAAGACCAGTCCCCTTGAAATAACTGCCCAGATATTGTTTCCCAACTGGAAACTGAATCAGGGCGAGAGTGATATTACTATTTTCAAGTCCATCATTGAAGGCACAAAAGATGGACGAAAAATGAGATACACAATCGATATGTTTGATAAGTACTGCCCGGATACCGATGTGATCTCGATGGCTCGCACTACCGGTTATACAGCCACTCTCGCCATCCGCATGATCGCGGACGGACTCTATTCTCATAAGGGTATATCCCCACCGGAATATATGGGCAAATATCCCGAGTGTATTGATTATATGCAGAAAGGATTGAAAGAGAGAGGCGTCAATTGGCATATCTCCGAGGAAACACTTTAATTGTCATTGAGGGATACAGGGTTACAATGGCAAAGGTCGTTTTTCCGGTCATACCCGCGACAGCCAAGAAGTGGCGTTTGCCACCGACAGCCAAAAGCCAAGGAATTGGTTGACTTATTGCAGCCTGCACCTCAAATTCAAGACAAGAGTCTGTATTCATCTTTCTATCAGGAAAGGAAAAATGATCAATTTTGTGGAAATGATTTTGATGGGTGTTGTGGCGACCCTTTTCATGGATTTGTTATCGATTCTTCTTGGTAAAGCGAAGATCATTCACCAACTCATAAAACCTGAAGCTGTCGGACGATGGACCCTTTATATATTCAGGGGAAAATTCATACATGAGGATATCAATAAAACACCGGCATTGAATAATGAAAAATCAGTGGCATTATTGTCTCATTATTTGATCGGAATCGCTCTGGCCGGGATCTACCTTTTCCTGGAAATGAAAGTACCGGCAATTAGCCATCAACTGTGGATGCCCCTGATATTTGGAATAGCAACGGTTCTTTTGCCGTGGCTATGGCTGTATCCCAGCATGGGGCTTGGTTTCTTGGCTTCGAAAGCACCAAGAAAATCACCTTATATTATCACCAGTCTTGTTAATCATACCAATTTCGGACTGGGATTTATGATCTGGGTTATATTTTTCCGCCGTTTCTTAATGTAAAGAATGTACGCCGTTGGCGTACATCCTCGTGCGCCAACATACTCGCCGGCAGACGGGGACATCCGCCAGTTGCTACAATTCAAACACCTTATAGTGACCAATTCGTGGCCGGTATTCGGCCTACGGCAAAATCGGATAATCCATTCCGGGGGCGATAGGTTTATTCATCAACCTGCACATTGCAGCAACCTGGCCGTGATGATGATACAGATGAGTCAGAGTTCGGATAACGACATGAGCCGGAATCAGGATTTTTTTGATATTTCCCCAAGTGATCATCGGACGGGCTGTAGTTAGTTCATCTGTCGATGCCGAATTCAAATACTTTTCTGTAGTACGTAAAACTGATTGATGATATGCTATCATATCATCAATTGAGAAAAGATCATCCGGGTCATTATCGACATCCATTCGCCCCTGGAGTACTCCGATCCAATATTTCTGAGCACCTATGGCATGGTGAAGCTGATGCTTTATGGTTGGATATCCAAACCCCTCGATTTTTCGATTGAATTCATCGTCATTAAGACATTGGCAATGCTCGATTAGTTTTTCAAAACTCTGGTGAGCCCGCCTGCAAAACTCTAATAGACCTTCGGCGTTGTACATGAATATCTCCTAAAAATTCAATCAATTCGAATATCAAACCGGTTGGGATTGCTGCCAGCCAGTATATTCCAACCCGGCGATAGTGTCAATCACAATCGACAGACCAATAATACCCGTGCTCAGGTACACCGATTGCGTGTGAAATGAGGAATACAAGTTGGGCAAGGCAGCTGTTGTCCCCTAATCCCTACTTTTTCTTGTCCACCAGTACATCCGCATCGCGCATCATGTGTTTCATTAGCTGGATTTGTCCAAAATGGGCCGAGAAATGTTCCAGTACATGATAAAGCGTCCACATCCGGGTGAAGCTCATCGTGTTCAACTTATACAACTTCTCAAGGTCGCGATCATACCATGTCTTCATTTCGCGGTGAATCGATCGCCGAGCCTTGGTCAACATAGTCAGGTACTTAATGAGGGAGAAACCTCGCAGATACTTTGGATGTTGACCGTCAGGCGGTATCGGCAAGCCGTCGTCTTCAATGCCGCATACCTTTTGGATCACTTTTTTGCCCTCGGGTTCCCAGGGGATGCCCGCCGGCGCAACCTTGATCCACCAGACTTCCACCAGGGCCAGATGCGCCAATAACATACCAATTGTGTTCATTCCGCGGCGTTGTTGCCATTCCAGTTGTTTAACGGTGAGTCCCTTAATGTTGTTCCTTAGCCGCTTGAGTTGATCGTCCAATTGGGCGGCGAAGAGTCCGACTTTTCTCTGTGTTCTCATGTCGTAGCCGCGGGGTAGTTTGAGTTCGTGCTTTTTCTTCATAGAATTCCTCATGGTTTCGGAGGGATACTCCTCCTGGATTTCCTATATATTATTGTACGATAAATAATTTAATGGAGCTAAAAGGATTTGAACCCGTTACTCGCACTGTGTCCAAATTGTGACCGTTTTCTCTGCTTGACATCAATGTCAATACTCCACGCCAGATTGCTCCTTGCTTACCAGATCAAATCTCAGGTGTCCTATCTGCTGTTCAATATCAAGTGAGACAATACAACCCTCAAAATCAGTTAGAAGTGTAGAATTGATTTCCGCGTGAGGCAATATGATGCCATATGAAAACGCCCGCACTGGGACTACTTCTTCACCACTCCGCCATGCGGAGTCAGGGAGCCGTTTTACTGATATGGTCTCTTCGACAAACTCAAATGGAAGAGCAAGCTGAAGAGAGGTGTTTCCTACCGTAAGTGAATCTCCCACCTCCATGGCCTGAATAAGTCTGCCAATCTGCAAATAGGAAGCTATTACCGGTACATCAGAGATAGAAACTCCTACCCGTGGTGGGCTTAATAGTTCATCCTGCGTCAACGATCGTTTCTTCTCAACATTAATACCACCCTTGAGGCCCCCGCTAACATATAATGAATCACCTGCTTGTGTAAACTGCAGTGAGTTGTTCCCTGTACTAGTTTCGTTCAAGTATTCCAAGTGATCGCATCGGAAGGAGCTATCAAGATGCATTGTAACAAACGTTTGTGTAAAATAGGGTTTATCTGTGATTGTCTGAGAAATCAACTCATACCTGTTGCTACCCAAGTCATATAACCCGAACAACTCCTCACCAAAGGGAATATCATTATATCTCAATTCGTATTGAGTACTCAGAACAAGTTGGCCTTTTGATTCAATTCTTGTCACGCCTTCGAAGCGATTTTGAGGTGGTGTGTATGAGGACACAATTTCCTCGAGTCTACTCTGAAGATCTTCCTCCGAGAACCATTGACCGCGGACCATTACGCCGACTCGCTTCGTAAGATTTCCAATGTCTTCAAGGGGATTGCCCCCCAATAGCATGAAATCCGCACGCTTGCCCTCCGTGATAGTGCCAAACTCATCCAAATCACCTAAACATTCAGCAGCATTGTAAGTCCCGGTTTTGATGGCCTCATATGGTGACATGCCGGCCTTAATAAAAATCTGTAATTCAGTATGAATTGAAAAACCTGGCACCACGAATGGGTTGGGCGTGTCGGTTCCTAATAGGAGTCGTGCCCCGGCCCTATGCAAATACCCGGTGAACTTTTTCAAAACACCATACTCGTTGCGACTGGCTTCCCACTCCTCTACAGTCCGGTTCCTTGTGAAGAAGTACGTCGATGGATCCCAGGATGCCAGCGAGACAGGATCCATATACTTCATTTCGGGAAGTGCATACAAGGAATCTGCCTGCGCAGTAGAAGCATCTCTCTGATAAACGACTAAAGTTGGGCAGTTCCAAATACCAGAGGCTTCCGTAAGAGAAGCTGCTCTGGGCATCTTGTTTTCGTCTATATGATTCCAGGTCATAAAATAGGAATGAAGATCAAAGTCATCGCGCCGGAAGGGTGAATCGTCAGCTTCAAGTATCTTCCAGTAACCGTCGAGATGTTCGATCGAATGCTGTCCCGATGTCAATACTCCCTCCTGGCCTACATCGTCGGAAGCATGACCGATCACTGGAATGCCGTACTTCTTAGCGGTTGCCAACAAGGCATTGAACGCATCTTTCCTTAGATAATATATCTTGAGGAAATCATAACCTTTGTCAATGTGCTCGACTACCAATTGTTCAACCTCATCCGGATCATCCAGTACTACCGAACCATCCCATACTCCAGGAGGACCGTCAATTATCGGACCGGCCGTGTAGATCGTGGGTCCTATAATTTCACCTTTTTGGATCTGGTCCTTCCATACCAGGTGCGACGGCGACCCCCACATGTTCCGCACGGTAGTCACACCGTTGGCTAGAAAAAGAATCATTGCATCTTCATTCTCCACATGAACGTGCATATCGGTTAGACCTGGCAGGAGATACTTGCCAACACCGCTGATTACATATGCACCTTCAGGAACGTCGACCTCATCAACCGGCCCCACGGATACGATTTCTTGATCACGCACAACCACGGTGTAATTTTCTAGAACTGTATCTTTGTTCATGGGCAGAACGCTGACATTGATAAATGCCTTAATCGCCAGCTCATCTGCCGATTGTTTATGCTGACTACACCCAGCGATTACCGCTACCGCAACCAACAAAATTGTGATGATTCCTCGGCGTCCCATATCTACGATTTCCTTTGTTTAGGCAATTCAGGATGAATGATCACCGCCTTGATCCCTAACCATCAAACCATAAAACGGCTATTTATACAGAAAACGAAATTCTACTCCACATTGCAACCCAAAACTCAGGTGCATTTTGTTGTGACCAAATTGTGACCGTTTTCTAAGGATCCACAGGGTTCGGTATTGCCGAAAAGAGAAATGCTAGAATAGGTGAACAAAAAAAAGGCATTACTCCACGAAGTAATGCCAGTACATTTTCGCTGGGCTAAATGATCAGGCGTCTTTGTTGCGGGTCGATTTCTGATAGCGAAGCAAAGTCGATGAGTCGGCCTGTCTCTTTTTGAAATCCTCTATTCCCTGCTGGATACGGCTCTTGAATCCATGAGGAGCCACTCGGCCGCAAAAGCCGGTTCCGTCGGCATTCGGTTTACACATACGGAAACACCAGGGGGTCCGGTTTTTGGTCATTGGGCATCCTAGATAGGTGTATTCTCTTAGATTCTTTCGGATGTTGACTCGTTTGCAGCCTTTGGAGTGTGCTTTTAGCGCCATTTTTGATTCCCCGTTGTCTTATCTACGGACAGAATCCATTCCCTTTTCTGCCCAACCTCTGCCTTGTGTCCGGAAGCTTCCGGCTATTAGTACCTGTAACCGGAAACATGGGCAGAAGTTCACTCTTTTCTACTATTCTTTCATCAAGACAACGAGAGGATTATTAGAGTATATCCTGATACATTTCGTCATTTAAACCGACTATCAGCTTGCTGCCCCTGAGGATCGTATGAACTCTAAGTTGTTCGAAAACGTTCAGTTGTATTGGAGGGGGGGATCGAACAGGCATCGCCTGGCTCCCCATACTCGCGTTGCGGCACAACGGTTTACACCCAATCGATATTATAATAACCATCTTCTCCGGTATAGGCGAATTCAGTACTTCGATTGACAATTTACATCTATTGAAACATATTAGGTCAAGCTTAACAAGAGATGGAGCTTTGGATATGAATTTACCAAACCGTCTCGGTGAATGGTTCATCAATTGAGAAAATTGAAATAGATATCCGCGGTATCAAGTTGCTGAGCTTACGAACGATTGAGGCCACAGATTTAGTTACCGCCAACTGGGCTAACCCAACGATTCGTGGTTTCTTCGGAAATAGGGTAGGAAAGTAGTCTGTCGATTGAATCCAAAATAGTGTCACGTTATTCATTGTAGTCGGGAGATATCGGCTTACAATGACAAGGTCATTCTTCTGGTCATACACGCGTAAGCCCAAAAGTGGCGTTTGCCACCGACAGCCAAAAAGTGGCCTTCGCCACTCGTAAGCGAGAAGCAGTCTCCGCCTGTGGCACAAAGGACTTACACTCCATGTAACTAAACTGTGACCGTTTTTTCGCGGATTATCAAAGGGGCCTATTTAAGACCAGCCCTGTTGAGCAGAGATTGAAGTGGTGTTGGGCGTTAATTGGACTGAATCAGGTACTTCAATATTCTTTCATGCTGGTTTTCCGTGAGTCTCACTCGGCTGCGGTGCTCTTTCATTATCGTTGCCCAGGCGCTGTCCGGCTGGCTTTTTGGATTCGGCAGCCTATGACAGGACTTGCAATAGGTCGACACCAAAACGCTTCTGCTCTGCGAATCCCGTTTGACGGCCTTAGATGAACATGAAGAAGCAACTAAGAGTATGCTGGAGGTCGCCAAAAGAGCAAGTAGTAATGGCCCGGTCTCCCTCATAACATAATCCCCATCAAAAGACGCACAAAGTAGTGACTAATCAGGCTTTCTTTGGCCTTTCTCTTAACAGATACGCCTTCAGTCCGCATCGTTGACCTCGTTAGCTGCACGGACCCCAGAGCGCAAAGCTCCCTCCATCAATCCGCTCAAAATGGAGGTGTGCTCGCCGGCGAAATGGATCCGCCCGTGAGACCGCTGTAACGGCTCAAGGTAGCGGGTCACATCGCCAGGTCCTGGCCAGGAGTAGGCCGCCAAGGCATAGGGATCTTTGCTCCAGGCCCACACTACGCCCTGCTCTTGGAACTGAGAAATATTTGGATGAACTTTTTTCATATGCCTTATGGTATGCTCTATAATCTCACTATATGACTGTTTGCCCAGTTGGCGGGCCGACGGGCCGCGCACATGACTCTCCAGGATGGCACGTGTATTTGGTCCGCCTGCGTCAGAGTAAGGCTGCCGTGCGACTTCCTGGATTGGTAGATCAGTGGTTGCGCTCCCGGTCACTCCTTCGTCAAACCAGAAACCGCGACTTACCTGCATGAAGGTCCTGGTGACATCAAGGTAGGGTAGATTTGCAATAGCGGAGCGCTTATCGTCCGGCAGTTCCGGCTCAATTCGCACATCCCTTAGAACGGTGGCAGGGAGGGTACAGATTACCTCATCGGCCTGAAAGCTTTCGGAGCTATCGCCCAGACGGGCCTTCACCTCGACCCCCTCATCGTTTTCCTTTATAGCAACAACTCTCACCCCGTAGCGGATACTTTGGCTCAGCCGGTTTGCCATCTCGCTTGGGAGGCGATCGTTACCTCCGGCAAGGACGAAGAAGCGACCGCTCATGAAGGGTCCAAAGTAGGCCCAAGCCGAAGTGAGCGCCGAACTCGTATCCATTCCCTGTCCGAACCACTGGGTATCCCGAATCAGATCGACTGCACCCGATGACGCTCCTTTCGCTCGCATATACTCACTGAACGTCATTTTGTCAAGGTCCCGAAAAGGCGATCGATTCCAGGCCTCAGGATCGGAAATCTCAGGCGGCAATGTCTTGAAAACGTACTTCGTTAGAATTCCCATCGGACCAAGTTCCTGCTCCTCTTCGGTTAACTCGTATGGCCAGGTGGGCTGTTCGCCCGAGCCCATCGAGAAACGGCGTCCCTTTAAGTGATACAATGGCCGTAGGTCGGGTTGGCTGAAATCAGCTCGTTCAAGCTTCAAGGCATCGATATACCGATTAGCATGCGTATAGCCCGAGGAGAAGAGAACAGCACCTGCTTCGGCATAGAGATCGTCGTCGAAGAGAGTCCGGAGGGTATAAACACGCCCGCCGGGGCGGGCCTGCACCTCAAGAACGGTCACTTCGTGGCCGGCCTCCTTCAGTTCCCAGGTTGCTGCCAAACCCGCAAGACCAGCTCCCAATACCAGCACTCGCTTCGGCGGTCCCGATGCTTCAGTCAGCGCCGCTGCTGCCAGCTTGCCGGGGAAGATCAGCCCGGCGCCTACCGCTCCCATTCCCATCGACACGTGCTGTATAAAACGTCTTCTCGAAATGCCTCTGTGATTGTTAGAACCCATAACGAATCTCCCCTTCCGAATAGTAACTTCCTATCAAATACGGAGCAAGTCGCTCCATTTTGCAATAAAAAGTACGATTCGCACAACCGTAACCAAATTATGTCCGTTCCCCTTAGTGACATTAAAAGGACCAATGATCTCAAAATGTGATAGCACATTTCATTCCCTTTGCTAACTTGTGAATTAACAACGAGTCCCAAGTAGGAATTCGGAGGATTCGACAATGATCAAAGTTCAGACAGACATTCATAAGAGGACCTCAGACCACACACAATAATGGGAGATGAACTCATGAGCCAGGCAGAACAGGATCGTCGTGTGGATTATATAGAGTTTCCGACCTTAGACATTGACGCTACCAAGTTATTCTATTCATCCGTCTTCGGCTGGGAGTTCACTGACTATGGGCCGGAATATACGAGCTTCACGGACGGAAGATTAGGGGGTGGGTTTGCCATGGTAAAGGAAATTAAGTCTGGCGGCCCTCTGGTTGTGCTTTATGCCACGAACCTGGAAGAGATCGAGGGAAGTATTAAAAGCAATGGTGGGAAAGTCGTTCGCGATCCTTTTGAGTTTCCGGGGGGAAGGCGCCTTCACTTCCATGATCCCAGCGGGAACGAGTTAGCGGTCTGGTCGGATAAATAGACTCTTTTGCCGAACCCCATATTCGCGCCGGGACAAAGCCTTCTCCATTTTCATCTTTGTTTGCAAGGGTGGAGGAATCAGGATCGCTGCATCCGGTAGCGGACGCCCCGATCCTCCAGGTACCTCTCAATGCGTTCCCGGCACCCGTCGGCACGACCCACGAACTCGGGAGGACTGATCCCCTTCTGTGAATACCCGCCGTCGAGCACCAACCGGGCGACCGCGGTGCAGGTGTACCCCGTCGTCCTGGCCATGGAGAGGGCTCCTGTCGC
>JAAEQF010000802.1 GCA_024231695.1 FCB group bacterium | reverse complement strand
GTTCCCACTATGAACGCGGCTTGTCCGCGCAGGCAGCGCTAATAGGGCGCTGCCGTGCCGACACGCATCGCGCTGAGCGTGTCGGAAGTGCTAGCAGTTTCATCTGCTAGCACATCTATTAAAATACCGCGTAGCGACCGCCACAGGCGCTCACTAACGGCAACGCTAAAAAAGTGATTTGACGAATATAGGTCGTGTTGTGTTTTTTTGTGTCAGATTCGTACAGAATTTCGCAGAATTCCGGAAATTTGGCAGAATTCGCACTCCCCGTATCCCCCCCTGCGAAACCCCCGAATCTAGGCGAATTTAGGCGAATTTAGGGCGTGTTTTGCTGAATTTAGGCTGAATTTGGGCTGCAGACCCCCCCAGAAGGGCGAATTTAGGCTGAATTTGGCTGAATTTGGGCTGAATTAGGCTGAATTTGGGCTCCAGGGCGTATCCCCCCCTTGGGAAACCCCCGAATTTAGGCGAATTTGGGCTGAATTTGGCTGAATTTGGCTGAATTTGGGCTGAATTTGGCTGAATTTAGCTGAATTTGGGCTCCAGACCCCCCCCAGAGGGCTGAATTTAGCTGAATTTGGCTAAATTTAAGCGAATTTACCCCCCCAGAGGGCTGAATTTGGCTAAATTTAGCTAAATTTACCCCCCCCAGAGGGGTAAAAAACCGGTTTTTTGGCTAAATTTGGCTAAATTTACCCCTCCAGGGGGGTAAAAAACCCGAATTTTAGTGAAATTTGGCAAAAAAACCCCTGTTTGATCCCCCAAAACCCGATTTTTACCCCTCCGGAGGGTCAAAAACCCCGATTTTGGCCATTTTGACCTACTAACTCAACGACTGAGTTGGGGGTAAAAAAATCCCTATATGTTGGACGCTAGAACGCCCCCTTGAGCACCCTCCGCGTGCTGACTCCACCTGATATAGGTGGAATTTTAACTTCGTTGTAAATTTTATGTCAAAAAACCCCGTTAGATAATCTAAAACCCAAACATATACGGGCGGAACCGGACTTTT
>JAAEQF010000801.1 GCA_024231695.1 FCB group bacterium | reverse complement strand
TACTTGATGTGGGATTCCCTATTGTCACTACGTAAAAGAAACTTATATCATCCAGACAGCCGGCAATCTTATCCTCAATCAGGTCGGTCCGTATTCCATGCGCGTCTTCAGGCACACTTAAAACGGTGAAACCGGCACGTTCGAGAAATTCGCAGTAGATGTAATACATCGGATCGGTCGTCACGACGATGCCCGGTTTCATCACCTGGGCGATGCCCTCAAGCAGGCTGGTCACCCCGCTCGCCCCGATGACCATCTTCTTTTTATCCAGTATTTCATCGGTAATACCGCCAATGTGGTTTGCCACAATAAACCGCTTCAGGGAATCAATCAGATTGACGGAACCGGCTGGATTACCGTAATTAAAGGCGATCCTGTAGTGGACCGGGTCATTTATGACCGCTTCCATGGCTGCCAGTATCTCGCGCTGCGGAATGGTCTTGTCATTCACATAACCGACCCCGAGGTTGATATCAAAACCGTCCCGAAAGTCAGCGGCAAATGATGCCATCATGCGGTTGACCGGAGAGGGTGTTGTTGACAGGGAGCCGTACGACGAGAGGGAAATGTTTTCCATTTTATTCTTTTCCTTTAT
>JAAEQF010000800.1 GCA_024231695.1 FCB group bacterium | reverse complement strand
ATGAAGTTCACCGCGGGCCAACATCGGTTTGAGCAGGTTGCCTGCATCCATGGCGCCTTCCGTTTTGCCGGCTCCAACAATATTATGGATTTCATCAATAAACAGGAGAATCCGGCCTTCGCTTTCTTCGATTTCCTGTAAGACCGCCTTTAGCCGTTCTTCGAATTCCCCACGATACTTGGCCCCGGCAATCAAGGCGCCCAAGTCGAGCTGGAAGATGGTTTTGTCTTTGAGATTTTCCGGTACGTCGCCTCGAATAATTCTCTGCGCCAGTCCTTCTGCAATGGCGGTCTTGCCGACCCCGGCTTCACCGATCAGGATCGGGTTGTTTTTGGTCCGTCGCGCAAGGATCGAAACTACCCTGCGAATCTCGGTATCACGGCCTATTACCGGGTCCAGTTTGCCTTTGTTGGCCAATTCGACAAGGTCCCGGCCATATAATTTAAGTGGTTCATAGGTCCCTTCGGGCGTTGCACTCGTTATGCGCTGCTTGCCGCGGATCTCGGTAAGGGCTTGTAAAAAACGGTCTTTATTGATATTGAATCGCTGAAAAAGGCGGCCGGCCTGGGTTTTCGAACCTTCTTCCATCAACGCGATCATGATATGTTCCGCGCTGACATAGTCATCTTTAAGCCGTTTTGCCTCTTCTTGGGCCTTTACCAAAAGTTGATTCAGGCGGGGTGTAACATAGATATTGCCGGGCT
>JAAEQF010000799.1 GCA_024231695.1 FCB group bacterium | reverse complement strand
CTGCCCCAGCTTGGTTTAACTCTAATACTGTAAGCGAATCCTGGTCGAGAACATTCTCGGCGGTCGCGGGAACGGCAATCAGCAGGATCGCCATGAAAACGAGAACCGCAACGCTACGCATATTTTCTCCCTTATTGTGTAGGGACGGGATTGTACCCGCCCCTACGGTTAAGAAGTTACTGACTGGAAATACCATTGAGGGTAGCAGTTCCACGGGGAACAACAGGAACAGACCGCCACTGACATTTGAGCGTCGGAGCAGTTAATGCTACATCGTTAGTAATACGAACCACTAAACGATTACCCACGCCAGAGACAATCGGAACATCGCCCCAATCCGATTTACCATTAAAGAAGTTCGCCGCCGAAGCCGCGTCTGCAACTACATAAACGAGTTGTTCAGTCTTGGCATCATCGTCAACATCATAAACCTTGACCCGGTTCAACGTACCGTCTTTTGTACCTTCCGTAGTATTAGAGAAGATACTGTGCAACTCAATCTGACGGCCTTCATTGGAATTG
>JAAEQF010000798.1 GCA_024231695.1 FCB group bacterium | reverse complement strand
CCCCAAAACCCCAAAACCCCATGAGACTTGAATTGATCATATTTCAGATTTGTTTTTAATATTTGTTCTGACACACTTGACTCGTCTTATTCTAAGTGGGAGATTGGACAGTGATTAACGGAGATTAATTTGTTTGTTGAGCGAATCAAAGGGACACCAGATGGGAAGTGATGCAAAAAAGTAAAAATAGCATCAACGGTGGGACTCGAACCCACAACCCCCGGATTAGAAGTCCGATGCGCTATCCATTGCGCCACGCTGACTGACAATGACCTACACCGCTTACTGACCTTAGAAACCCTTCAGCCACCAGGGACTCCTTTTTGTCAAACCATCTTTTTTCAGGCCATCAAGCGCGCGCAAACATCAAATCAACTGCATAACAAACTAACTTTTTAACTAATTCAATCCAACTTAAATTCAAAACTTCAAACTACTATTATTAAAAATGAAAGGTGCAACGCTACTAAAATGAAATGGCACCCAAAGAATCAAACTGAAGCAAACGATCTGGATTGATTCAACACAGCTCTATGACGTCAAACTTTTCTTACCCCCAGCCCTACTCTTTCCTTAAAGCATGCTGGTATTGACGCTCCATCCACTATTTAAGTTCTACT
>JAAEQF010000797.1 GCA_024231695.1 FCB group bacterium | reverse complement strand
GCCGCGAGGTAGTCCTGGCCCGCCGCGGCGGTGCCGTCGACCGTTTGGTAGCACACGGCGGCATGAGCACGGTATCCCGGACGGAATGACCCCCCATTCATACCGTAAATTGACACTTCGTCCGCTAAAATTACATTGTTCTCCCGGTTCCGCTGGCCCGCCCTACTGCTCGCCGGCCCGAAAGCGTTGCACAAGCGGAGAAGAAACGGCGACGGCGGGCAGTGAGGATCTCCTCGATTGCCTCGCCGTGCTGGCGCAGAGCGTCGCGGTCGTCCGCTTGGAGCGCGAGGATCAGGGCCCGCCGCCGCGGCCGCGAGCTCCTCGCGGCTCGCCCGCCGCCGGGTCTCCGGCCCGGTCTCGCCGAAGTGCACCAGCCGGCCGAACAGTCGCCGCACCGTCCCGCTCGGCATCGCTGTCGAGACCGTCGAGGAATGCCTCGGCCCGGTACGCGATCGCCCGGCGCAGACCGCCGTGACGACGATAGACCTCCCAGCTCAGCCGGCGGTCCTGCCGCTCCCGCCACAGCGTATCGAGGGTGCCCGTTTCGAGGCGACCGTGCTCGCCGAAAGTGTCGTGCTCTCGCGACAGTGGTAGCCGGCT
>JAAEQF010000796.1 GCA_024231695.1 FCB group bacterium | reverse complement strand
TATCAAACCGACAACTCAAATTATAATTAATTATCTGCGTAAAGCAAGTTTGACTATAAGACTATAAATGGATATAAAGTTTACGATTCAACCGTGTTTTTGAAACTAGTTAAAAGTGAATATTGCACACAATCAACGCTCAAGCTAGTAGGTTTATTTACCTTAGTTAGAGCGATCATTTCACCATTTCATGGATCTGCCTCTGCCGTTGAGGGAGCCGCCAAGAGGGCGAGAGCGGGACTCGTAGCCGTAGCCGCGGCCGTAGCCGGAGCCGTAGCCGGAACCGTAGCCGGAACCGTAGCCGGAGCCGTAGCCGGAACCGTAGCCGGAGCCGTAGCCACCGTAGCCACCGTAGCCGGAGCCGTAGCCACCGTAGCCACCGTAGCCACCGAGGCCATAGCCGTAACCAGCACCGTAGCCGTAGGAGTCACCCTGACGCTCGTAGATGTCGCCCTTGGTGAAGTTAGCGGAGGAAACACCCTGACCCATGCGGGAGATGCGTCCAGTGTTGGCGAAGACATCCTTGTTGTTGCGGGTGCCTCTGTTGATGTTGTCCTGACCGACCTGGAGGTTGGCGTACTGGTCCTGACGTTCGTCATCGGCCTCGAGCTCCTCGAGGTCACCGTAGCCACCGGCAACGCGTCTG
>JAAEQF010000795.1 GCA_024231695.1 FCB group bacterium | reverse complement strand
GAAGTATTGTTCTGGACGGTATAAAAAACATTACCGCCATAGGCCGGGCGGAGAGCCGTGACGGCATCACCGTCAAGAGATACTCCGGTACAGTCGGAAGCGAGACCACCTCCACACAGCGCCGCCAGGCGGGCCATGAGAGCTTTGCCGTAGAAGGTCGCACTGCCGATGACGACATCGGGGCTTTCACGGTCAATAAGCGCTTTGAGGATTCCGGCGTAGGCTTCATCGTTGAAGTTAGTTAAATCGGCGTGAGCAAAGACAAATACTTTACTGCCCTTGGCGGACAGTTGGTTGCCCATGTCACCGACATCGCCACACAGGAGGGCGGTGCAGACATCGCCTCCGAGGGCTTTGGCGGTTCCGATTGATTCAAAGCTGACAGAGGACAGAGCGTTTTCTTTCTGGTCGGCAATGGTCAGAATCTTCATAGCGTGTTTAACTTCCTTTCCGGCATATATTTTTCAGAGGCCGCACGAGGCGGCTCATATTTTGCAATGTTGAACACAGGCGATAAGCATATACACCTGTACAGTTTAATGAATATATACGCCGATGCAATTCAAGGCAATAGAAAATCAGGGGATTTACCCTGTTTTTGGCTGTTTAGAAAATCTTATGAGCAACGCGATTTAGTCAATGTAGGTCGGGTTCACCCCTTTGGGGAACTATAGCCGAGAGAAGCGAGAAACCCGACATGCCAACCTGTAGGGCAGATTCTTCTTATAACCTGCCATGTCAACCCGTAGGGGTCAGGTCCTCTGACCCGCAAGGATCATTATACAGAGTTTACACTTGAGAAGGAATAATATTATGTGGTTGGCGTACGTCCCCGTGCGCCAACAATGAGTATTCAATTTCACTACAATCCTGATACTAATTCTGCCGGGTGGCCCATCCGTTTGCGGTGGGTTCCTGCCATCATTTGCCTTTTGCAATAATCATATTAAGGATGTATATTTGTTCATATAAATTAACATTTTCGTGTTCATCTCCAGGTTGCTATTAAACATGAGACTAACATATTGATTACTTCCGTTATTTTCGATTTCGACGATACGTTGAACGATTATCAATCTGTCAGAGATGAGGCCTTACGAGAATGCGCCGAGATGATCGACGAACAGTATCGTCAGCCATTCCTGAAATTCTATCTCACATTCGAATTATCGCTTTTTAAACTGTTTACACTAAAGGAAATATCACTTGAGGTTTACCGCCATAAACGGTTTTTGTTTCCACTGCTATTAGCCACTGT
>JAAEQF010000794.1 GCA_024231695.1 FCB group bacterium | reverse complement strand
GGAAGACCTAGAGACAATGAGTGCTTCGGGTGTAAACTGGGAAGGTTTAGAGACATTAACTGAGGCGGGCGTAAACTGGGAAGACCTCCAGACAATGACCGAAGCGGGCATAAACTGGTATGACATAGACGTGCTGAGTAAGGTAGGCGTAAACTGGGAAGACTTAGAGACGATGACAGAAGCCGGAGTAAACTGGGAAGACTTCGAGACATTAACAGAAGCCGGAATAAACTGGGAAGACTTCGAAACATTAACGAAGACCGGAATAAACTGGGAAGACTTAGAAACACTCTCCGAGTCCGGCGTAAACTGGGAAGACTTATCCACACTAACAGAAGCCGGGATAAACTGGGAAGACCTCGAGACGATGAGCGCTTCGGGTATAAACTGGGAAGGCTTAGAGACATTAACTGAGGCAGGCGTAAACTGGGAAGACCTCCAGACAATGACCGAAGCCGGTGTGAATTGGTATGACATAGATCTACTGAGTAAGGTAGGCGTAAACTGGGAAGACTTAGAGACAATGACCGAAGCCGGCGTAAACTGGGAAGATTTTGAAACACTTTCCGAGGCCGGAATAAACTGGGAAGACTTCGAGACATTAACGAAGACCGGGATAAACTGGGAAGACTTAGAGACACTCTCCGAGTCTGGCGTAAACTGGGAAGACTTATCTACACTAACAGAAGCCGGAATAAACTGGGAAG
>JAAEQF010000793.1 GCA_024231695.1 FCB group bacterium | reverse complement strand
TTGTATGCATAAAAAATAGGATATTCAACAGAATCGTGTGTTCCTACAATAATGATCCTACCATACATATCCCAATAACCATGTAATAGACTAGATTCGTTATCTGGATAATAATCTCCATGACTATTATTAAGTGTTATCTCACCTTGTCCCGATACAAATTTTCCATCGACTGTACTTTTTCCATCGTCATATGTAAAACCCCGTAAATCATCAGTTATATCGAATTCTTTCAGTTCAAAACCCCATGTAATTAAATATGGATCGCCTATAGCAGACCATGCCGCTCCATTCCATACATATGCTTCTTTTTTAGATTCAAAACTTATTGATCTATGCCGTAAACTCCATACATTTGCATCTGTTCCAGATGGTATAATTTCAGCATAAAACGGTCCTAATTCATATTCACCAAGATAATCATCAAGATCAAATGTAAATACTGGAAAATTATTTGCATTAATCGCCCCCGCCGAATAAGTTTCTTTAGAATCGGCAATAAACGTATATCCAGAATAACTATATAGTTTAGCAGATAACGTAGTACTTGGGGCCGTCCCTAAATATCTAATCATAGTGGTAACTTTTAGATACTTATAAATATTTCCCGCGCCTTCGCTTTGATAGTCGGCAAAAAGACGTACTTTTGGATAACTAGCATTACCAAATGATTGATCGGTATTGACATTTACAAGATTATCGAATTCAATATATTTTGCTCCGATATATAATGCTTCATATTCTACTGGTAAAGCCATAATTTATCCTTATTGATTTCGGTCTAAAGCTTTTTGAATTATCGGAGCATGGTCTCGATACAATTGTTGTACTTTGGCCGGATCATCAACCCACATACCGCCTTCAACATGAAAATGGATATGTATTGTGTCTCCTCCGCTTCCATTGTCTCCGTTACCACCTAATCCGTATCGGTTTAAGCTTTCCGGGCTTAATGGGATAACGGCTTCGGGTCCGGCTTCGCCTACCATTGCAAAAGTAGGAGAATCTACGATCCCGCCTTCGGCCATTTCAAGCGCCGTTGAAGCTATAACCGCCGCATTAGCATATCCCGCCGCCTTGATTATGCCCGCAAATACTAACCCCATAGGACCGGGAAAGGCGACAAGGGCTTTTGCGGCCCCTAATTCGGCGCTTATAATGGCTTCGGCAATGCCTGCCGCTTTAGCAAGGTAAAATAATGCTTTCATCTCTTCTCCGGATGCTTCATACAGATCCGTAAAAGCTTGTTGCATTGTACTTGCCATATCGGAACGCTTTTGCATAATTTCCATTTCTTTTTTCGCGGTTTCTTCGGCGATTCGCAACTCCTCCGCCGCCGCGTCTTTTCGTGCCTGTACTCCTTCATCGATTATACGTTGATGCTCTGTTCGTATCTTATTTTTCCAATATGTTTCAAGCTCACTCGTATCTTGATTATGTTTTAATGCGATTGCGAATTCCGCCGCCGCCTGTTCATGAAGTTGATCGAGTTTTGTTTGATTATCAAATCGTCTTTGATTTACCAGTTCCGCCGCTCGCCTTGCTTCTTGTTCAAGTTGTTGTTTAGTTAATTTTGATCCGGTTTCATCTAATACTCGTTCGGCTTCCATTTGAACAGCTAACATAGATGCGGATACTTGATTTACTAAAACCATAGTACTACCCGCAACCCCGGCGGCCATTGTTATTGGTAATCCACTTCCGGATTTAGTTAAATCTGATAACGGACCAGTTTTTGCGTCCGATCCTGGGAGAAGATCTCGGGCTTTTTGTACCATGTTTCGGACGTTAGTATATAGAAATTCGGCCCCGGCCATTACTCCCCGTGCTAGTGCTTTTGCGAGTCCAATCCCGGCCCCTTTCCAGTCTTTATCTGCAATAATTTGTTTCATACTATCCATTGCAGCACTAAACATCAGTTTTAAAGCTTCCAAAGCAAGTCGGATTTGCGGTTCCCATTGTTGGACATAGTTGATTATAGCATTAAGCGCCGCAAACCCTAATTCAAATATCATAACCCATCCGTCTATGGCGGTTGATACTACCCAAATTATCCCTTCAAGGGCGTATTTGAATATTAAAAGCCATCCTTCTACGGATGTCGATATTAATGGATATAAAACTGCAAATGCGGCACTAAATATTGTAGCTAGCGTATCTAGAGCGGTTGCTATAACAACAGGGATATGCGGCATAACTTCTTCAAATATTTCTCCGATACTTTCAACGATTGGTCCTATCGTTTCCCATAAACTAAGAAAAGCCCGTTCTGCATCTGCTGAAATAGTATCCCAAACGGCTCGAAGCGCCGGTATCCAACCTTGGATAATCCCTGATATTAAATCGACAGTTTGCATAGTAATATCGCGTATACCGCCGAAATTCTTACGCCATAACATAACTAATCCAGTTACGACTAATCCAATCCCGACTATTTTTGCCGCTATAACCGCCGCCGCCCCTACTACACTAGCCGTTACCATAGTTAAAACCGGCATTGCCGCGCCTATTGCCGCCGCTATGGTCCCTGCTATGACTAAAACCGGTCCTAAAGCGGCAACCACGGCCCCAAATGCAATTATAGCTGTTTGGGCGCTTTTAGGAAGATCTGTAAACGCATTTGTCAACCATTGAACGCCGATAATAACTTTTTTAATAACCGGAAGTAGTATCGGTAAAATTCTGTTACCTAATTCGATCATAGCAACATTAAGATTATTTTTCAGTATCTGCCATAATGCAAGCGATGTCGTAGAATTTTTCTCAAATGCAAGGTTAATCGCATTTGCCCCATTACGCATATTATCGAGTGTTTCTAAATAAGATTCATTCGCGGATGTCATAAGACTAAATGCCGCGCCCCCGGCTTCAACTGAACCAAACATCCCCTTAAATTGGTTTGCCGTTACTCCTAATTGTTCTTGGATTTCAATTAAACCCGCTCCGATACCTTTTTCCGACATAACCTTGTTTAATTCTTTTCCAGATGAACCGGCTTTTTTCAAAGCGGTATCAAGTGTTGATCCTTCTTTGGATACTTCATTAAAAAGGGCTTTCAAGGCGGTTTGTTCTTCAGCGGTTTTACCAGATACGGATGTTAATGCCGCCGTTGCGGCCATAAGATCGTCAAACGATATATTTGCTGCTGTTGCGGCCTTTGCCGCCGCTCCAAAATTTACGGCAAGATCGGCAACCGTAGTCATACCAGCGTCTACAGTCTTAAATACAATGTCAGAATACGCGGCGGCATCTTCGGCCGTCTTATTATACGCATTTAACGCCACAGTTAAAATTGTAGATGCTTCTTCGGTTGAACTAAGACCGGCAACCGCTAACTTACCCGATGCTTCTAATACTAACATAGCATCAGACGCTTTTTTGAAACCAGCAGATAATATCGGGTATATCCCGCCTCCCAAATCATCAACCGATTTAGGCATACTTTCAGCTAATTTTAATACCCCGGCGGATAATTCGTCCATGGTTGGACCGAAATTATTTTTGATTAGAGTAGATGCATTACCCATCGCTTGTTCAAATTTTGCCGCCGCCGAAACGGCCGCAACCCCGAAGGCGGCAACGGGGATACTCACCTTCGAGAATTGCATACCGATATTTTTAGTAATATCGCCGGCACGTTTTAAAGTTTTACTTGCTCTATCCCAATGTTTAGTAACTTTTTGGGCCGCATCCTTACCAGCCTTTTTTGCGCGTTGAAAAGCGGCGCTTACCGCTTCGTTCGCCTGTATTCGTATTGTTACTTCCACATCGCTTGACATTTTCTTTCTCCGCTAATTCAAAAGTTTTATGGATAAAAACTGTTTGCATGCGAGTTAAATCCCCTATTTCCTCGCAAAATTTAAAACCCCGTAATACTAATCCTGCTACTTCAATCCCGATTTTAGTCTTCAGGAAAGGATTCTACTTCGTTATCCACCTCCTCGTCCGGATTATCCGGATTACGATCTCTGGGGGCGGGCATACCGGAAACCTCTCGGATTGCGGCAAGTAATAGTTTGCGATTTTCCTTGTTTTTCCACGAAAGACCGCGTACTTCTTTCGGAGAGTACTTGTTGTGTTTGTCGATGGAAAGGCCCGCCGCTAATATCATGAATTCGACTTCGGCATCGTTAGTCATGACGACTTGCATATCCATCTCAAGATCAGGTTCGGCGTCAACCATAAGGGGAAGTCCATTTTTCTTAAGAACGGGATTCCCATCCGCATCCGTTTTTTGAACCTTCCCCTTTTTAGCCCCGTCCGGCATGCTTGCCTTGACGCCTTTACACGATCTTGCATCACATTCGTGAACTTCTCCATCGGTAAGCGGCCGATATGCAAATGTTCCCTCTTCTTCCGTTTCGAGGTAGTGTATCGCCCGTTTACCTTGAAGTAGTTGCGCCTTGGTTAAAAAAACCTTTCCGACTTCTTCCGCGTTTGTCCCGTTACTCATTTCGATTCTCCTTAGTTATGTATACGATGTACCTATTACGTCGAGAAATCGTGTAAATTATTTACGATAGCCGTAATAGGTGTTCCCAAGTCAAGATCCAACAAAGCTTTGTAAGTTATCTCTTGACGCATCTCTTCTACTCCGCTCCCTGCGATTCCGACTTTTCCGAGGTTAACCCGAGTCATATCCAGTTGAATATCTCCCCAATCACCCGAGTCGATAATAATACGGATTGCTTTTTCGGTGGGGTTGTTGTTCGATGCTCCGGCCGCATCCCCCCAAAAATCCTTTTTGAGATCGAAGCTATCAAACTCCAAACTCATCGCCCCGGAAACCTCAAGCTTACCTACTCGGCCCCGTGTTGGAAACCGATCATTTAAAGCGATTTGGCCTTCAACATCGGCCCCGTTATTAAACGTCATTGATAGGCTATTACATTTTGCCGAAGTATCCGACAATGCGCCGCCGGAATCACCGAGCCATAAGGCCATATCGTGAAAAGCCCTTTGTGCTTCGCCATGCGCTCCGGTCGGGATTGGTAGTTCGTCTTGATCTATCAAACCGCCCGCCGCAAGTGAATCGTTTTTGCCTTTTATTTCGGCTTGCATTTTGATGAATTCGGCTTCAACCGACATGGTTAATTGATTGAATAGGCAACCGACAAAATCTTGCTGATCGATATCCTTTCCAACCATCGCCGTGAAATACGGAAGTATGTTTTGAGAAGTGGCGACTAAAGTATGCTCGTATGTTCCATGCGAATAATCCGCATCGTAATCCGTTTCCGCCGTTCCACCTGCAAGATATAGGTCTCCGGTTGAATAGTCAATCCATCCTGAAAATCCGGATGCCGCATCTTCAAGAATTCGTCCGAACCCGTCGTCATGCGCGATAAGGTCGGTTGTTCCGTCATCATACAACAAAAACGAACCGCGGATAATTTGGGTATTGACAAGGGAAAATGCTTTTGCCGTTTCCCCTACTCCGAAACTTATATCTTCGTCAGTTACCGGAGTAGTGTTATCGACGGTTGTTTTATCGCCCATCAGTAGATACAAAATCGCATGCATCATACTGACATCCATCGCCCACTCTGCCGATCCTGATATAGAATACGGCCCTGGAACGATACGTATTGAAGATCTTCCTGATCCGCCTTGATATTCAAGTTGGGGAGAGTCGGGCGAATCAAGATCCGTTGAGGCGATATCGGTAGCGAATAACGGCGCAACCGCTTTCGTATCGAAATCGACAAGTTGTAAACCCCATGCAAGATACCTTAGTATTTCATCCGACATAATCTATTCTCCTTCTTTGTTGAGTAGTTTAAAAGCCATGTAAACGCCCGCGCCAAATAGTACTTCATCTGCTTCCAGTATACGCATATCGGCCGGACTCCATTTTTTCCGCCTTATATCACTAACGAGGTTATCTAACCTACGGTTTTCTTTACCTGTTTTAGGATCATACATCAAAGACTTCGATGCTCGAATTGCTAAACTAACTGCTCGATTCATAGCATCTTTTGTAGATTCATTCCGTTCAGGATTTAAGCCACTTATTATCCAGTAGTATAATGTCCAATCTTCAGACAATGCCGCTGTTTTATCAACAATATCGCAATCTTCCGTCATAACCCAAAGAAACGGAGTTTTTAATTTGACTCCGTGTTCTTTTGGTCCGAACAAAAACTCTTCTATATCTGAACCAAGATGATTACGAATTCTTGATTCGATCGTAGCATCAATATTATTTAGTCTTTCGATTAAACCCATTATAAACTCGCCTCCCGTAAAGCTTGAGCAACCGCCCCACTAACGTCATCTGTTGCCCTATCAAGTCCCCGATCTACAAACGGATTAGGTTTTTGACCTGGATGGTTTGTAACATATTTTGCAAAAACGGTTTTACCTGATACTACAAATTTCAAAGCCTTTTTTCTTTTCGGAAAAATCGAATAAGCTTTGTTATGTGGACCATGCAATCCTGATCCGAATTGTACATAAATCCAATACGCGGCCTTTATTGCTATTTTAAACCCTAATGTTTTAAACTTTTGAGGGAATTGAACCGATCCCCGCATATGTCCGGTTTTAGATGGGGCTTCTTCTATAATATATCCGTATGCCGCGATTGCTACTAACTCTATAGCTCGGGGTAATGCTCGAACAGCACGATCCGGCATAGAATCTAGTTCGTCAAGGTCGAATTCAACCCATAATGGATTATTACTCATTCTAATCCCATTCGTTTCGTTCGCGGATATTGTCAATGTCTCCGCTTGTCATTCCACCGATACCGAACATCGGAACCGCGTCCCCGGATGCTGGAACGTCTACTCCCGGTTTAAATAAATCCAACATTTCTTTTGTCGCATCTGTTAAAAGATCATCTTCAATCAATTTTATAGAAAAATCGTTTATACGAATAAATCCATGTTTACGACGTTCTACCGCAACCGCAACCACAATTGACATCATGGATGTACATACTCGTCTAATTCCTTCCGGATGTGTATTTAATGGCCAAGATGTATTGCAGTATCCATCAATTATTCCACTCACTCCCCGAATCCAATCACTAATCAAACCGCGTAAAGCTACATCTGATTCAAGATTTAATTGATTATAAGATACCCCCGTTCCATCAATTACATCTTGTGCTGTACAATACCCAGGATAAACAAATTGATACGCCCCAGCATCGCAAGTATGCAACAACGATACCCCGTTATATGCACTAAACGGAACAGTTAATCCAGCATTTAAAGCCGGACTAGTAGGGCCGGGTTGTAAATTTGTTTCTAATTCTATATCGTCTACTACAATCGAATTACGATGTGAACACAAAAAATCTTGAAAATATGTAAAATCCGGATCATAATTCGTCCCTTTTGTTTGTCCAAGATATTCATCAACATTTGCTACACATCCATCCCCATATAAAAATATAAATCCTCCACCAGATTCTAAAAGTTTAAAAATCATTCCGTCCGCCACTCCAAAATCTAAAATACAATTGAATGTAGCAAACAACATAACTTGAATTGATTGTCCAGATAATTCGATTCCGACTTTTCCTTTGACGGTACAACCAAGAAATACAAAAGCAGGTAATGTTATATCTGTTGTAATTCCTGTATCATTATCGTATATAACTACCGATTCTTGAACATCAATAACTGATCCGTTTATGAATCCAGTTATAAAGTTTGCATTAGCTATTTCAATAGGGTATCCTATAAAATGTTTAAACCCTTCAATTTTTATATTATCGGCAAATACTCTAAAAGGCGCTCCTTTAATTGCAAACGTATCTGTAAGTGAAGGATCCACATGAAAATAACAGTTATCAAATCTCCACCCTTCCGAATGCCGCCAATCCGGACCAAATTGAGTAGACAATCTTATTGCAGATCCATTATTACTAGTTACTTCAATTTCGATATTGCTTACATGAACACAATTAATAGTTTTATCCGAATCAGTAACCGCTATTCCCCCTGATCCTTGAAATATTACTTCTTCGCCTTCATCGCCTTTAATGATTAATGGAAACAGTTCATCCTCGGTTAAAGGGTTAGATGGAGTTATAGTATCGATCTCTAAAACCGCTGTCGCCCCGCCTCCAGGAACTGTATAAATCCCACCCTTTCCTAAAAGTGTATGAGATTCTGTAAAAACGTCTGATCCTAATTCAGCTACTAAGGCATCAAACGCAGTTTGTGGGTGTGTGTAAATTAAACCGGGGCCGAATTCAATAATCATGGGCTTATTCCTTTACGAGACCGCCGGAGACGGGTTTTTTTGCTAATATGGTCAATATGTCCGCGTTTTTTCTTAAAACGGCTCTAGTGGCCGGAGTTTGTTTATCCTTTGTTTGTATTTTATCGTCCGCTCCACGTTCAATTAAAACTCTCACGGATTCCACTACTTTGTTAGATACAGCACAAAATAACGCCGTCCGTCCTTTAGCGTCTTGAATGTCGATATCTATTCCAAGATCTAACATTGCAGTAGCCATTTTAGGCGATCTAGCCATGATTTGAACCAAATTAAATTCGGCCGAATCCTGATTCGCTTCAATGGTAGTCTTAATTACCCTATCCTCTATCGGATTGTCGGGCCAATTATTAATAATTGAAACCCATTTAGGACACGGTTTAAGATCTAACAGTTCTTGTTTAGTAAAATCCGTCATAATTTTAATCCTTATCCGAATGCTGGGGAAGGGGTTGTCGTTCCCCCTCCCCATATCCGGGTTAGTGGGTTATGTCGATGCGTTTACGGGGTAACGAATTCGGCTACGATGGACGCTTCGGGTTCCTCGAATCCAAAATCGATTTCCGCATTGGTGATGACATTGGTGGTTTTTTGCAAAGCCTTCCGTTCCGATTCGATATTGACTTCGTGGAAAATACCGTATACGGAATTGTCATCCATGTTCGCCCATGCTCGATTTGACGGCATGTTCGGAACATGTCGAATCCATACATCGTCGTATGCAAGTACCTTTTTTGCGGCCCCGCTTGTTTGATACATATCGCCGAGCGGAGTACCGCGCGATTTCAGAATGTTCCGATACGCTTTCATCACATGGCGGGGTACGTTGATGTACCATTTTTCCGGATTCTTAAACGTTTCGTCCGGGATCGATTCGAGCATAACATCGAACATGTTTTCCGGCCATAGGGTTCCGGATGCGGCGTCGATGTCGAAAGACTTGGCGGTATACTTGACGTAATAGGATGTGGATGCGGTCAAGCCCGTTAGGTCTATGCCGCCCGCCAAGTAGTCAATGTAGCCTTCAATACCGCTTGCATTGTCTTCGACGATTTCGCCTTCGCCGTCGTCATGCGCGACCAGATCGTCCGATGTGCTGGTTGTGTATATCTCAAAAGTGGATCTGGTAACCGGAACGTTATCGTAAAATACGGTCGCTTCGGTTTCTCCCGCCCCGGTTGCAAAACTTGCGACGGCGTCGTCATCGTATAACTTTGCCGCATCCTCGACCACTCGTTTACGGGTTTGTTTAAGCCACCCGTCGCCTTGCGCCAGAAGTTCGATAGATGAGTCTGTATCGCCCTGGATACCGAGGTATTCCATATCGACGCCGGTTCGCTTCGACATAAGACGTAGTATCGTCGAAGTAAGACGTTTTCTTTCCGGGTTGCGCCGCAACATCTTATCGGTTATACCGACCACTCCTTGGACTTCAAAAGCGATCAATTGATGCTGTGCGAAATCGGGCGCGGCGAAGTCCTCTTGAGCGATTTCCGCGCCTTCAGCGGCGGGCGCTCCGAGTACGTGATCGTTGAATGCGATACGGTCGATGTCAACGGTATGCGAATCCATTATCATTTGACGGGCACGTTGTAGAATGACCGTGTCGATTTGCAACATTTCGACGTATTTTTTAAACTGTTGGGGTTCCAAAATTGTCGCCCCAAGTTGGGCAACATCGGTCAAGCCTTTGAAAGCAGCGTTAAACCTTGCGGTTATCATATCGTTGGAGAATTCCATAAAAAAGTACCTCCTTTAATCGAAATTCGGATACCGTTTAGTCGATATCTTGGGGTTCGGCGCACCCGTACATATCGCGCGAAAACATGCCCTCGGAATCCTTATCCGAGTCGCCATCCGGAGCGGGTTCGGGCAAACCTTTTGAAGATACGGGAACTTTTTTGTCGTCACCGTCATCCGTATCCGTTTTATCCTCGCCGAGCAAAGCTTTAACGAGATCCTTTACCGTGTCGGTGTTCGCGTTTATCGCCTCCATAACGCCCTTCATCGACGCTTCAACCGGCGCGTCATCTCCTCCCGTATCGGCCTTGTCGATGTCGGCTTTTGCGGGCGGGGGCGGATCCGGCGTCTTCGCTTTGTCGGGTTCCTTTGTTGGGGATTTGGCGTCGGCCCCGTCGGCTTTTTTGTCGGGATCCTTGGGCGGATCGGCCGCCTTTTTCAGGTCGATCCCGGCGTCTTTGAACATACCGCCTACGGTCTCCCTGATTAGTTTCACCATTTCGTCATGAGTCATATCAATATCCTCCTTTGTTGTGTCGTTGTTATCTTCGTTCTCATCTCCTTTTATAATAAACCGATCTACTAAACGGATAATACGTTCCCGCAAGTTTAAATCGGATTTTTCTTTGAGATTGTCTTCCCCTTTTATTACTACAAATCGACTTTTTGCAACCGCTGGACGGGGGAGAATTGAAATCGCTACGCCTACCCAATCCTCACCCAGATCGGTAAACTTTATTCGGCGAAGCATTCCATCCTCAAACATCATGTTTGTCGGCCCCCCGCTTTTCACAGCGGCCCCCGCGCCCATAAGTAATGCATCGGCGTTAGCTTTAGAGACTCCCATCACCGATAAACCTTGATACTCTCCCGACATTATCTTAGCCCATGTATCTTGACACCGTACTTTTGCGCCGAGCATCCATGTTCCCATCGGAAGTTTTAAGATGGATCCGTCTCCGAGTGTAAATTCTTGGGCTTTCTTGAGGATGTAACTTGCTACCGGATACGCAACCGATTTCATGGTATGTTTTACATCCATAAATCTAAACGATTCCATATATCGGTGGGAAAGCTCCTCAATTTTTGCGGCCGAAACAGTATCTCCATCCGCATCCGGTTCGTCGGGTATTAAAACCGGCGCTTCAATATACATCTTAGCCGCGCCTTTAACGACAATCGGCCCGGAAATTTCAGCCCCCCCAAGATCCGAACTAATATCGAGCATTCCTTCAATCCCCGTTATTATTTCATCGAATTTGGTTAACGCTGCTTGATCCATTCTAGTATCCTCCCCTGTTTAAGCAACCTTGAGTAATTCGCCTTCGGTAAATTCAGTTTGACCGGGAGGCGCTACGTATCCGAAAGGCATTAAGAACGGAACCGCTGTACAATGACAGTTTATCCATTCCCCTATCGGTCCCGATTTATCATGCGGATGTAACAAACCATTTGAAAACTTATCCCCGATACGAACGATTTTACCATGTAATGGTCGATGTGTTGCCCGAACGTTGTCAAGTTGTGTCGTCAACCATTTGTGGTATTCAATACCCGCCGCCCGATACTGATCGTAATTATTTTTACTTTGCGCCCCGTTAATTTCAGTAACGGTTATCCGTTTTAATTCGGCTTGAGTCATATCCTCAAACTTATCTTCAAGCAATGCTGTTATAGCATCCGGACCTAAACCTTGTTCGTATCCTTCACTAAGAATGGTTGTGACTTCATCGGTCATACGATCGAGTGTTCCCTTTGTTGCCTCGAATACACTATCTTCTAAAAGTTTTTTCGGAGTAACTTCGGGAACCGTTACAGCATCCATGACAGCATCGAGAATTATTTCGTCAAGTATGTCAAATTCATCATGTAGTAACCCCGTCATTCGGGGGATATTCGGCATTTTATAATCAGTATCGTGTTTCGGATAATCCTGATTCACTTGACGGATCATTTCTTCTTGAACCCCCTTAAACAACTTTTGGAATTTATCCTGTAATTGTTGGGGGGTTTTCGAGCGCCCCTTCAAAGCGGCCCCTTGAAGGTATTCGATTACGCGCCCGTATAGAAAAAATTGATCCATATTAATTAGACTCCGGGGGTATGCTCGTACCAATCGAGAGTCATCAACATTGCATTAGCGGCGGCGGTTGATGTAAATTTAAATCCGTATGTGGCATCCGCTTTTAAAAGCATTTCGCTCCTTGATCGGGACGCTCCCGAAAATTTTCCTTTATCGCCATACGCTTCCCATGTTCGGATAACTTCACCATTGGCAAATGAAGTCGGATCAATCATTATTTTTCCATTCGCTCCAAATGCCGGTAAAGTTTTATTTTCAAGTAATTCGGATACGTTTGATGATCCTCGTCTACGATTTTGTATGTTGATTAAAGATCCACTTTCAGCATCCCATGTAGGATCTTCAATCATTTCAACACGTCCGCCGGTCAACGTTATAAAATCAACAACTACATGAACACAATCGCAATCCGGCCTTGTTTTAAATGCCATTATACGGGTTGCCGCATCAGCCATACCAGACAATACCGATGTTTCAGCATGATACGCATCGCCCGCGTGTACTTCATGATGCGCATAGTCAATTGTAACAAGCGCTCCCGATAACCTATCGTATAGCCACTCTAAAACTCCGCGAGGATTTGACATCTTATTTTCTCCTTTTCAATAATGATCTGAATAACTTATACTGTAAACCTTTTACAGCGGCCTTGATTTGTTCATCGTCAGAGTCCGAAACGTCCGTATTACCCGTATCTAACTCCATCTCAAAATCATCTTCATTCTCATCAATATCCGGTTCCTCGGACATCTCTTGTGGGATCGTTTTAACCGGAACACCATTGAGATAATACGTATAAAGTTCCGGATACTCATCATCTGGGGGAGGTTTGACGCCGAACCGCTCCCCGAAAGTGATTATGATTTGTGCCGGAGTCATAGCGGCCCGATCAAACATAAATTCCGCTAAAAGCCGTTTGTCTTCGGTTTCCTCAATGACATCCAGATCCGCATACTTTAATTCGACGGTATCGATTTGAAAACCTTGTCGGATAACGTAGAACGTAAACAAGGTAGCAAGAGACTCTTTACTCGGACGGATAACTGAATCTCTATAAATTTTACTCGATTCTTTTGCGGAATTTCCCCCGAGCGCCCCGGTTGTATTTATTCCGACACGGTATCCGGGTACGCCATGCGCTACCAGGATTTCATCGATTTGGTCTTCACGATATACCGTAAAAGATCCGTCTTTCGCTTCGGTTGATAGTGCCTTAAATTCGATTTCAACCCGGCTATCGGTTGTGTTACCGGGGATAGCAATTAGGATAGGCGCGTAAGGATCTTCGGCAAGTCGTGCCAATTGTTGTTTTATCGCGCTTAGTATCGAATACTCGAATTTCGATGCCGTATGGTTTTCGTTTTGACTGTCGTATACTTCCCCTATTGTACCGGGATTATCCTCATCCGTCTCAAGTTCAAATCGAAGTAGTTGTCCAAGGTTATAATCTCCAGTAATATATATCGCCCATGCGGGTACACCATGCTTGAGGAAAAATGAGATATTATAGTTCCTCAAGGCTTCCATACCTTCAAGCGCCCCTAGTGCCGATAGTATATCAGGTTGTCCAAAAAAATCCGATTGAGAGTGGAATCCGTTATCCCAGATGATCTCAGATGCCCTTTGTTCGGGGGGTAATGTCCGAAGCGGATACTCTTCACCCGTATCGCAATCAACATCAAATCCGTATCCAAATCTTTTAAACCATCGTTTAGCTTCTCCCCGTTTCTGTAGATATTTGTTTCCCTCATGATGCGGCCTTACAGTTTGCGCCTTAATATGAGTCATTAATGCTGGTATAGCTTCAGGATCATATCCTTCTCTAACTATCTCAAGACACATATGTCCGATAAGCTCTTTATCCTTAGCCATATCAGTACATATTTTATCGAATGGTCGTCCATGTGCGCTTTTATCCTCGAAAAACTGTTTGATTATTTCAATGTCTTTTTCGGATACGTCCTCGAATCCTAAAGACGGTTTAAATGAGTATCCAAGGCCCGCCGTGTCGGTTGCCTTAGCGGTAGCGCATCGATTATGCCAAGTATTGATCTCACTTAAACGGATAATGGTTTCAATATCGTTAGGTGGTGATACTACTCCATCTTCATGATACTCGGCATTAAAACTATCGGCGGGTAGTTTTTTTGTGGTTTCGTCTTCGCCCCCTTTAACCGCAAAACCATCGAGAATATTCCAAGGTAGAACCGAACCCTTATCGGTAGCTAAAAAAACAGGTTGTGCATGTGACTGTTGCATTACTTATCCTTATCCGGTTGCCGGTCCGCTCCGCCTTGCAACACGGAGCATTAATTCTACCCCATATCCTAACATATCTACACAATCATCATGTGCCGATACAGGATAGGATACACATTCGTCGTACACTACTTTTTGATCCGGATGCACATTTTTATCGGGGCCTTGCTTCAAATGAACCCGTCCATTTTCAACATGTACCCCAAGCCTTGACGCCCGAATAAACTTAGACCTATCGGCCGGAACCCCGATTATAGGATATCTCGATGTAGCCTTTAACTGTTGTGGTATAGCGTTTTGAAACGCGGTTTTTTCAATCCCTATAGTGGGTAAGATATTAAACTCGGTTGCAACCTGATCGGCTATCCGTATCAATGCTTTTATTAACGATGGAAATTCATATCGCGCACGATGTACCTTTACAAGATATACTTGATATTCCCATGTTGCAACAAACACGCCAATCGCCGAGTAATCCGCCTTTTCGTCCAGTGAATTAGCGGGATCCAATGCTATCCCTACACTAGTAAAGATGGGAAGTTTTGACCAATACTTGAACCACTCCCCCTTGATCGGCGCGGTCTCACTTGTGATCGGTACTAATTCGTATCCACGTACAAAGGCTAGTGTTCCGATAGTTTTTTTTCTTGCCCGTAAGGCTTTTTCATGCCATCTTGCATCCCATACTGGTTTCATATCGACAACCGGCTTACGGAATACCGGCCATCCATTACCCTTTAACATGTGTACCGTATCGGCTTCATGCCATGGAGTAGCAAAGGCGAAGGCCCGCCCGGTAGGCGGTAATAGATTCAACCAAACGTTTGCAACCCGCTCCCGATTACGAATTCGTTTAGCTTCTGATACGATAACTTCTTCGTCATCAACGTCATCCAATAATAAGAGATCGCATCTACCACCCGTCGCCCTTGACATAACCCCGTAGCATTCAACGGTAGATTCAGGGGTTATAACATCGCGTCGAACTGAAAACTTACCATCGGCCCACTCACGCCCGCGTCTGATATTAGGAAAGACTTTACGATATATTGGTAGGGATATAATTTCCTGTAAGGCTTTACCACGGTTAACCGCGATAGTGTCTGAACTAGAGACGATCTTTATACGGATGTTGGGATTAATTCCGATATTAAATGCGGCAAACCCGAGCATGTTCGTTGTTTTGCCATGTTCGCGGGGTAGTTCAAGTACTCCCTGTTGATTCGATGCTAAAAATTCGTGCAGATCCTCATGAATATCCCCCATTTCAATAGGGGTTCCAGTCTCATCGGCAAAGATTAACTCCATAAGCGTTCGCGGATCTTTCCGCGCTTCGCGTATAAGGAATGAATGATAATCTATTGCCGCTGTCATAATTCTATCTCACATATCTGGGAGAGGGAGCGGAAACGCGGCGGACGTAGCCGGGGAAGTTACATCGGCCAGTGTTCCCGCCCCCTTCATCCAGACTCGGATACTTGAAGGGGGTTTCAAGTTGTTTATCTTTATTCATGATCGGCCCTTCGTTTAATTGCTCGTAAAACTCTTGTTTCCAGTTCCTTTTCGTTCATGTGTGGATCCTCTTCAATATCGGAACCGGGTAGTGGTGCTGGATCAACTATTACTCCATCGATCCGTGTTAAGATCTCCTTTAAAAGTTGTCCGTTCCCGTTCAATGCTTCCTGTAGTAGTGAAGCGGTTAATACTGAAGCGATATCAGTTTTTTCGGGGTCTAATCCTAATTCGGTTGCTTTGGTTTCGACTATTGTCGATGATGAAGCCGGATCTTCAAGTTGACTTTTCAATCGACCGGCTAATGAAAACGTTCCGGGTGGTCTCCCTTTCGGGTTACCACTTTGACCCTTTACCCACATATACGGACGGGCGGCATCGGGTAGCGTCCTTTTTGTACGGGCGCGTTTCTTTGGTTTTCGTTGTATCGTCATGCTCCAAATGTATATCCAATCTTAAATCGTTTCGTAGCCAATCCGTATCCGTCTTCCTTATCGGTCCTGAAAGTTTAAGAGACGGACGAACCGGCGTTCATATACACATTTAGCAGAGATTAGGCGGGATTTCGTGCAGGAAATGGAAATTTATCAATATAAACGGCTACTTACCAACCAGCTTTTTTGCGATCTTTTTCTTCACAGCGATACGTATGCCAAATATCGCTCGCTCCCATGCATTTTTACGGAACCATGAACCTTTTGTATCGAATGTTCGTATCGCTCCTATCGCATGTTGTCCTGTTTGTAGATTCTGACATCGAATAATCATTCCTTCATTATCCGCGCCAATCTCAATGAATGCCGGGTTAATACCTCCCGAGTCCGGGGCCGCTGCTTGCATCGCTTCCAACAACTTAATTAAATCCGATCTGTTTACGCATACCTTCAATCCTTCCCCACCTTCCCCCCTAACCCGTCGCATTACCGATTTCCAATCCGGATAATTATGATTTTGCGGCCTACCTGAATGAGTAACAGTATCTCCAGCCGGATTTATTGATGTAAACCCTACTCTAGTTACATCTTTAACCTTCGTCAACAAGGCATGCTTGAATATCATACGTTTATCTTTGCTTAATCCCCCCTTAATCTTTTTAAGCAAATCAACGTCCATTATAACCCCTTCAACAGGGGTATCGCCACTATCTCCAGCCGCATACGGCCAACTAAGTTTATCTTCATACGTAACAGGCGATACGGCCATAAGCATACGAGCATTACCCGCAACCGTCGTTCCATCCGCTTCAATCTTTACACCGTTCAACCCCCGATCAAACGGATCTGTCGAAGCCACCCGATACACTTCCATATTTGCCTTACTTAGAAATATCGTCATTGTAAGCCCTTCTTCGCATCATACATGCTCGACATGTCGGCGTCTCTGTTCCTCGAATATACATCTTATTAATTGGATTTGAAAGTTGTATATTACATTCGGTTACCTGATGGGTAGAAATTCCAATCCGCTCCCCATGGTACAATACAACAATTGTTTTAGGGGCGCGGATATGAACCACTCCCGAAATCCTATTCCTAAACGTTTCCATCTAATTCCACCTTTTCCGTTTTTTCCTTATGCATACATCGTTTACATGTTGCGCCGAAAATCGTTTGACAGTACAACCCCCGGTCAAGAACATCCTTAGTAAGATACGTTCCGCATTTTGTTATGTACGGTATACTCCGTTTCTTTTTAAACGTAGCATGTATCTTACCTGTTTGCGTATTCATAAAAAATGCGCTCATGCATCGAACCCCCGTTTCTTTTTCTTATCGAGTTTTAACCGCTCCCATGCTTCCGGCAATTGAACCACTATAGCAATCGATATTCCGTTAAACGATATCGTCATTTCAAATGCTCGTTGATCGAGTCCATGTAGCGCCGTAGGTCTCGAACTGACATATTTGACTAACTGTTCCAGTAAAAACCGTCCTTCACGGTCTAACGCTTCTTTTACGGCCGATTTTGTAGGGTGTTCCAACACTTCAACCGGTTTTCTCCCGTCTCCATTCGTTCCCATACTTCAAAACCTCCCTTTCAACGGTAACGGACCATATCGCCCAATTACGCTAAAGTCTATATCCATATACATGTAGTACAAAACCGAAAACGGCCCCAATGCCCGCCAATTTGTCAAACGGATAAGCATCGGGTAAAATTCATGATATTCTTTTTGCCGCTCATACAACCCCCGTTTTTTTGCTTCAGCTTTACTACGGATCGCTATTTCGTCAAATACCCCCTCTTCAAACTTATACTCATATCCATCACCCGGTCCAATCAATATTGATCCGTCTTTCATTATTCGATCCTTACTCATTTTCCTTCTCCCCATCAATCGGTATATGGTCAAAAAGCGAATCAAACCGATCCTCTAAAGTGATTTGCTTTTCTAGCCTTTGACCACAACATATCGGAATAACATTTGTAAACAAATAATTAACTTTTTGAGGTATCCCACATTTTAAACATACATATATATCGTATTCATTCATCTTCCCCCCATCTTGTACCATCTGCTAAAGGCGAACCATGCGAATTTTTAGCCGAATCCTCATCCTCATAATCATCATGAAAATGACTTGCCGTAAAATTTAATCCACCTTTAGGTTTAGGATCGGTAATTTTTAACATTCTTGGTTCCGCTTTTTCCATTATAGGGAATATAGCATTTATAAAACCCCCGCATGAACATGTAACCGTTATCCCATTTAAACGATTAGAAAACCGCCGTGTTTGTGAGCATTTTGAACATTTAAAATCTTCATACCATTGACCATCTTGTATTACCATGGATCCATTACTCCTTTTTTATTTGGATCTTCTTCCATCAATACCGGTTGTCCAAGAATTAAATCCGCACGAGTCATCGTACGTCCACAAATGCAAATTACACCTTGAGGAAGTACCGATTCACATTCGAGTCCGCATCCAAAAGATCCAAAACATGTGTACTTATACATCTTCGTCCTCC
>JAAEQF010000792.1 GCA_024231695.1 FCB group bacterium | reverse complement strand
TTTACATTGTGGCTTAAGCACAAGAAAGATAGCGAGATTGAAGCCGTATCTATTGATGCGATTGCATAAAAAAGAGGATGTTGATGATTTATTCCAGGGATTGGAAAACGCAAATATAGGGCTATCTCATTCAGAAGATTAGCCAAATAAGGTAAGGATTGCTAATTTCGATATGTACGGTGGCAGGAGCCCTGGTTTGCCCCTTGATTATTATGGCAGAATCGACGGATCCTGCCCTACTAATAACTGGCGCCAAAGGTTCGATTTGGACTTGACAGACGAGATAGATTTGTTATAATTATAGGCTCTGGAATTTGACGGCAACTGTTAGGATTGGAAAAAAATGAAACGAACATTTCAGCCATCTAACCGGAAGATGCTCAACGATCACGGCTTCCGGAGTCGGATGGCCACCAAGGGCGGGCGCAGAGTTTTAGCGCGGCGCAGAGCCAGAGCCAGAAAACGCCTGGCGGTTCGCGTAGCCCGTAAGAAATAAGGTGGATAACAGGTTTCCGGCCGCTTGTCGGCTGAAGAACGTTAAGGAAATAAAAGCCGTTTTTGCCAATCGAGATGTTTTTCGAGGCGGACGGCTTATTTTCTACCGGGGAAAGTCTCCGGAGGGCGTTTTCGGCCCCAATATCGGCCCGGAACATCGATTTTGCTTTGTCGTATCAAAAAAATGTGGCAATGCGGTAAAAAGAAATCGAATAAAAAGACTTCTGCGGGAAATAGTAAGGAAGAACCGGTACCGGATTGAAACCGGAAACGATTATGTTATCCGGGTCAAGGCCGAAGGTTTGCCGGTAAAGCTTATTGAGCAGGGTATTTTTCTTGGCGACTTCGCAGACTATTTCAGATGGAACTGAAAGGCGGCCCTCACCGGCGGCCATGCTGCTTTTAGGGACAATCAAGCTATATCGATTGATCCTGAGCCCGCTTATGGGTTTTTTTGTGTCCTGCCGCCATCATCCGACCTGCTCCCAATACGGCCTCGATGCCGTGCACAAATACGGCGCGACCAAAGGCGGCTGGATGACCGTCAAACGGGTTCTGCGCTGTAATCCCCTTTTCCCGGGCGGTTATGATCCGGTTAAGTGAAAAAGATGAGAGGTAATTGTGGATAGAAAAACGATCGTTCTGGTGGCTGCCTGTGTCCTTCTACTGGTTTTCTGGGGACAGATTCTTGAATATACGGGACTGGTTGATCCGCCATCGGAACAGCCTGCCGTACAACAGGTAACGCCCGACAGTATGATCCCGGCCGGAACTCCGCAACCGCCTCCCCCAACTCCCGGCACGACGACTCAGCCGACCACAACAGCAACCGAACCGGTTCAAGCAGTGCAGGAAATCGACAGCCTTAATCCGGAAAAGCTGATTTCGATTACCACGCCACTATATGAATTGACTTTTACTACTCATGGCGGCGGCTTGCAGAAGGTCGCCTTACGCGAGCATTTTTATAATGGCGGCGACAAAGTCGTCATGGCCGATGATCCGGTCAAAGTTGTCCCCGATTTTTCGGCCATGAACGGCGCTCTCCAGGGCAGGCAACTGGCCTTTGAATGCAACCAAGCGGATCTAACGCTGACTGAAGGCTCTGAACCGCAAAAGCTTACGTTCACTTACGACAACGGTAACGGCGGCCGGATTACCAAAACCTATACTATCAATGCGGAACGCTATGATATTGATTTCGACCTGACTATCGATGGGATCGAGAGTTTTGGAATTGAGCGGGCTTATCATCTGGTCTGGGGTATAACCCCGGCTCCGACACAAAAAGATGTCGGGGATGATATGGGGTATTTCAAAGCGGTGGCCTTCCTGGATGGTCATGAAGAGTTCGACGATTACGACAACAATGTGATGAATGAAGTTGTCACCGGAGGTACTCTCTGGGCAGGTTTGCGGACCAAATATTTTACCTCCGTGATGATCCCTCGCACTCGTCCGGCCTCTGGCCTGATAGCTGCCGGCGTCAAGAGTAATGTGCATATTGGCGGCGAGGCGGTCGAGGCTCGCCAGATAACAACATCGCTGGAAATGCCGATAGCAAGCCAGGGATCGGTAAGCGATTCCTATACGCTTTACATCGGCCCAATCGACTATAATTTCCTGAAGAAATATGATAATGGGCTGGAAGAGCTGACCTCGCTCGGATGGGTGATTATCAAACCGTTTTCGATCGCCATTATCTGGCTATTACCCAAGATTTACAGCGTCATCCCCAATTACGGTATCGTCGTCCTGATCTTCGCCTTTTTGATCAAGCTGATAACTTATCCGCTGACCAGAAAACAAAATCTGGCCATGGCCAAGATGAAAGACCTGCAGCCGAAAATGAAAGCGATGCAGGAAAAATACAAGCAGGATCCGGCCAAGCTGAACAAGGAGATGATGAAGATGTATAAGGAGGCCGGAGCCAACCCGCTCTCGGGCTGTTTGCCGCTGCTTCCCCAAATGCCGCTGTTTTTTGCCCTGTTTACTGTCTTTAGAACGACGATAGAATTCCGCGGTGCATCGTTTCTCGGCTGGATTACCGATTTGTCGGTACCCGATCCTCTTTATATACTTCCAGTGCTGATGGTTGTAGTTATGTTCATCCAACAGAAGATGACCATCACCGATCCGAAACAGAAAATGATGGTCTATATTTTCCCGATTTTCTTCGGCTATATATCGATCAGCTTCCCGGCCGGGCTGGTTCTGTACTGGACCGGGTTTTCACTCTTGTCGTTTTTGGAAATGATGTTTATCCGTAAAAAACAAGCAACGGTAACCGTTGTTGAAGATAAGAAGTGATGGCTAAAAAAAAAATTCGAATGAGACGATAGCGGCCATAGCCACTCCGACCGGGTCGGGAGGTATCGGTGTGATCCGTATCTCCGGCCCGCAAGCTTTGAATATTCTTAAAAGGATATTTATTCCCCAAAAACAGAATTCGAAACCGGTTCCTTATATGCTCCGTTACGGCAGAATAATCGGCCATAATGGCAGTGAGGTTTTGGATGAAGTAATGGCTGCGTACATGCCGGAAGCGCGAAGTTTCACCGGTGATGAGATGGTTGAGGTCTATTGCCATTCCGGGCAATATACACTTAAATCTATCCTTGATAATGTTTTAACTCATCAGTGCCGTTTGGCAGAGGCTGGTGAGTTTTCTCTGAGGCGCTTCGCCAATCATGGTATCGACCTTACTCGATTGGAGGGCGCGGCCGAGGTGGTTGCTGCCAAGACCGATCTGGCTTATCGATTTTCCCGCGAGCATTTGTTGGGGGCGTATGGCGACCATATTACCGATTTAAAAAACAGGATAATCAGATTGCTGGCCGAGATCGAAGCCGATATAGATTTTCCCGAAGAGGATTCAGTCGGTTCAATCGGACGCGAGATGCTGAACAAGAATCTTGATGAAATAATCGAAGCCTTAAACCTGTTAGGTGAAAGTTACAGGACCGGCCGGATTGTCCAGGATGGATATCGAGTGCTGATCCTCGGCCCTACCAATGTCGGTAAATCTTCGTTGTTCAATCGTCTGGTGCGACAAAACCGGGCGTTGGTTACACCGGTGCCGGGGACGACTCGCGATTATTTGACCGAATGGATTGATATTCGCGGTCTGCCTGTAGAGTTGATCGATACCGCCGGGCTTCGCCGCGGTCGAGGGCGAATCGAGAAGGCCGGTATCGCTGAAACCCGCCGTCTGATCCGGAACGCTGATCTGATTCTATATCTTTTTGACATCAATGGTCGCCTGCAAAGTTTTCCGCAGATTGTAACTGGAAAAAAGCAGAATATTATTGTCGTCTTAAATAAGGCTGATCTTTTGACCGATCGGAAGGCCGGATTCGACAAATGGATAAGAAAGATAGGCAGTGAAAATCTAAGCCTGATGGTTTCGGCCAAAACCGGCTTAGGGCTAAAGAAGCTTCTGGGTCAAATTCATGATTCGGCTGGAATTGCCGATCTGACGGACTCGCGAGTAGTTACGTCTCATCGTCATAAGACTAAAATTGATAACTGTTTAAAGCACTTAATCAAGATTCGGTCAGCAAGCGGTCAACCGACTGAAATCATTTCGTTTGAACTCAGGCGAGCGGCCGATCAGATCGGCGAAATCACCGGGCAGGTTTATACCGAGGAAATCCTCGACGAGATATTCTCCAATTTCTGCATTGGGAAATAACGTTTCACGTGAAACCAGCAGTAGCTTTCCGGCTTGACCAAGGGCTGTGACTGTGTTATATAGGCGCTGAATGCGAAACAGTGATTTTGACATACTGGTTGTTGGCGGCGGTCATGCCGGAACCGAGGCTGTTCGGGTAGCGGCGCGAATGGGCGCTAAAGCCGGGCTGATTACTATGGACCGGCACAAACTGGCCCTGATGTCCTGCAATCCGGCAATCGGTGGCGTCGGAAAAGGGCATCTGGTGCGTGAAGTGGACGCGATGGGCGGTATTATTGGGCAAGCCGCGGATATTGCCGGTATTCAGTTTCGCCGCCTAAACTTGTCGAAAGGCCCGGCGGTCAGGTCAACCCGTGTGCAATGCGATCGACGAGTTTATACTGATTTTGTCTCTAAATTTGTGGCCGGATTGCCAGGAATCGAAATTATCGAAGACGAAGCAATCGGTCTTGTGATCGAAGACAGGGAAATTAAGGGTTTACGCCTGAAAAGCGGCCGCGAAGTATCGACCAAGGCTGTAATCCTGGCCACCGGGACATTTCTTGGCGGCCTGATTCATATCGGGGAAAAACAGATATCCTCCGGGCGCCGCGGTGAGCCGGCAGCTACCGGTATGACCGAATCGCTGAATGAGGCCGGATTCGAGACCGGAAGGCTTAAAACCGGTACGCCTCCTCGCATTGACGGCAATACGATCGATTATGACCTTACCGAAAAACAGCCGGGGGATGATCCGCCACCATACTTTTCGCATTTCCATCGGAATAAACCGGCTCTCACTAATGATAGTTTTTGTTATCTGACCTATACAACAATGGCGACAGCCGAAATTATTAGAAACAATATCGACCGGGCACCGCTTTTTTCCGGTCAGATCCAGGGCACCGGTCCTCGTTATTGTCCATCAATCGAAGATAAAATAACGCGTTTTGCCGACAAACCGCGCCATCAGATTTTTATCGAGCCGGAAGGGACCGGAACTGCTGAGATATATCTTAACGGATTATCAACGTCATTGCCGGAAGACGTACAAATAGAAGCAGTTAGGACGATTATTGGACTCGAACAGGCGCAGATCACTCAGCCGGGCTACGCCATCGAATACGATTATGTTCCGCCGTATCAGATTAAACCTTCGCTGGAAACCAAACAGGTGGACGGACTGTTTCATGCCGGCCAGATAAACGGAACTTCCGGTTATGAAGAAGCGGCGGCTCAGGGTCTGGTGGCCGGCTTAAACGCGGTCCTTTATCTTCATAAGGAAAAGCCGTTCGTTCCCGGTCGGGATCAAGCCTATATCGGCGTGATGTTGGATGATCTGGTTACGCGCAACATCTCCGAGCCATATCGGATGTTTACCAGCCGGGCCGAGTACAGGTTGGCTTTGCGTGAGGACAACGCTTTGGATCGCCTTTCGCCTTTCGGAAAGAAATTTGGCCTTTATGAAGGTTGCGAACTGAAAATAATCGAGGAACAGGAAAAGGACCTACGGGAGACTATAGCTTACTTGAAAACGACCCGGTTCAATATTCGGGATATCAGAAAGTGTTATGGGTTACCGACCAAGAAAGGCAGTCTTAGCCTGGCGGAACTTATTTGTCGGCCCGATTTTGTGCCGGAAATGCTTTATCAATTGTCTGATAATAGTTTAAGGGGCAAAGAGGATATTCTTGAGAAAGCCGTGATCCTGATAAAGTATAAAGGATACCTTGATAAACAGGAGCGCGAGATTGAACGAGCCCGGAAAAGCGAGAGGGTCAAAATCCCCTCCTCGTTTGACTTCAAGGCTCTTTCCGGCTTGAAGCTGGAGGCGGTTGAAAAACTGGAAAAGTTCCGGCCGGCGACAATCGGGCAGGCACGAAGAATCGACGGCGTGACCCCTTCTGATATTGCTGTACTGACCATATATATGAGTCAGCGTTAAAATGTCGGTTTCGATTGAGGCTGGACTGTTTCACGTGAAACATAGATTATGACTCTGAAAATTAACTC
>JAAEQF010000791.1 GCA_024231695.1 FCB group bacterium | reverse complement strand
GTTGTCGGAGGATGTGGACGAGACGGGCCATGCGGAGCGGGTCATGGCGAGGTACGAGGGGTATCTTTCCGGCTCCCCGGAGTTGGAGATTCTTTACCTTCTCGGTTTTTTCGACCGCCCCGCCGATGCGGGCGCCCTAAAGTCCTTAAGCACCCCCGGCCCGCTCCCGGACACCCCGGCCCATTTCCAAACCCTAACGGCCGCCAAATGGAAAAAAGCCCTCCTCCGCCTCCAAAGTTTAGGTCTCCTATCCTCAGATTCACCATCTTCCCCCTCTTCACCCTCTTCACCCTCTTCACCCCCTTTACCTTCTTCACCCTCTTTACCCTCTTCACCCTCTTCACCCTCTCTCTTCTCTCTCAACGCCCATCCCATCGTGCGCGAATACTTCAGCCGCCGCCTGCGTAAGACGCGGCCCGCGGCCTACGCCACCGGTCACCGGCGGTTGTACGAGTATTACAAGGGGCTGCCGAAAGATCAGCCGGATACCTTGCGGGAGATGGAGCCGTTGTTTACCGCTGTAAGGCATGGCTGCGAGGCGGGGCTGTACCAGGAAGCTTTTGATGATGTTTATTGGG
>JAAEQF010000790.1 GCA_024231695.1 FCB group bacterium | reverse complement strand
CCCCAAAACCCCAAAACCCCATGAGTCAAGGTTTTCTTCATTTTGGAGAAAAAAATCTTAATGATAGAGTAGATTAGACGATTGTATGTTTTTTATGAATGATTTTGATGCGTTAGCCGGAGCTAAGCGGTAATTAAATTTTTTGACCTTGAAGAACAAGGTCAATTTACATAGCACATGTATTGACAGCACAGTGAAAAATCACTCTGCTAATCAGACGACGATCTTTTGAGCAGTGGCTGCAGGCACAGTAGTAGCTACGGTGGCTGCTGGCACGGCGTCAGCGACGACAGCAGGCTTCTGCTGGACGACGACGGGGGCTTGTGTAGCAGCAGCAGCAGGAACGACTGGGGCAGTGGCTGCCTGGATTTCAGCCTTGGCTTCATCCTTGGCTTTCTCAACAGCCTCTTCCTTCTCCTTGGCCTCTTCTTTAGCTTCTTCTTTGGCCTCATCCTTAGCTTTCTCGACCTCCTTCTCGGCCTCTTCCTTGGCCTCCTCGACGGCTTCTTCAGCGGGTTTGTCAGCCTTGGCAGCCTCTTTGATCTCAGCCTTAGCTTCGGCCTTGGCCTCCTCGACAACATCGCCAGCAGGTTTTTCAGCTTTAGCCTCAGCCTTGGCCTCAGCCTTAGCCTCAGCCTTGGCCTCCTCAACGATATCATCCTTAGACTCAACCTTGGCGTCGGCCTTGGCCTCTTCCTTGACGGATTCTTTGACAGCTTCCTTTTTGGCTTCGTCCTTGACAGCATCAACCTTAGCTTCAGCCTTAGCCTCAGCCTTAGCCTCAGCCTTAGCCTCAGCCTTGGCCTCCTCGACGACATCTCCAGCAGGTTTGTCAGCCTTGACAGCCTCTTTGATCTCAGCCTTAGCTTCGGCCTTGGCCTCCTCGACAACATCTCCGACAGGTTTGTCAGCTTTAGCCTCTTCCTTGACGGCCTCCTTGACGGCTTCTTTTTTAGCTTCCTCCTTGACAGCCTCGACCTTAGCCTCAGCCTTGGCTTCCTCAACGATATCTCCTGCAGGTTTCTCAGCCTTGACAGCCTCCTTGATCTCAGCCTTAGCTTCGGCCTTGGCTTCCTCGACAACATCTCCGACAGGTTTGTCAGCTTTAGCCTCTTCCTTGACGGCCTCTTTGACAGCTTCCTTCTTGGCTTCCTCCTTGACAGCCTCGACCTTAGCCTCAGCTTTAGCCTCTTCCTTGGCCTCCTCGACAACATCTTTCTCAGGGTTGACGACAGCTTTGGCGGCGGCTTTAGCTTCGGCCTTCATCTTCTGGACATCATTCTTAGCATCAGTCTTGACGGCATCAACAGTAGCCTCCTTGACGACCTCAGCATTCTTCACAGCCTCGTCCATAGCCTTCTCTTTGACGGCCACGACCTCAGCTTCCTTCTTGACAGCCTCGACCTTGGCCTCCTCTTTGACGGCCTCGACCTTAGCTTCAGCCTTGGCGGCTTCGACCTTTGCTTCCTTCTTGACAGCTTCGACCTTGGCGTCAGCTTAGACCTCAGCCTCTTTCTTGGCCTGAGCCTTGGCTTCAGCAATAGCAGCATCCTTGGCGGGCTCAGCAGCGGCGTGTGCAGCCTGGCACTCAGACTTGCCTTGCTTCTTGGCAGCCTCGAGCTTGTCGTTGAGATCGGCCTTGACCTTCTCGGTAACCTCGGCGGTGACTTCTTTCTTTGCCTGCTCCTTGGCTTCATCCTTGACCTCTTCTCTGAGCTCCTCCTTGACCTTGGTCTCGACCTCGGTGCGGAGTTCTTTTTTGGCCTCAACCTTAGCTGCATCCTTGACCTTGTCGACAGTCTGGTCGATCTTTTTGTTGGCCTCAGTGACAACTTCTTCTTTGACCTTTTTCTCAGTCTCAGCCTTGGTCTCGGTCTTAACCTTTTCGACGATGTCTTTGACTTTCTCGTTGGCCTCCTCAGTGACTTCCTCACGGACCTTCTTCTCAGTCTCAGCCTTGACCTTGGGGATGACAGTGTTCTTGACATCAGTCTCGATTTCTTTGCGGACCTTCTCCTCGACCTCCTTCTCGACCTTGGGAATGACCTCGGCCTTGACTTGCTCGGTAATCTCCTTCTTAGCCTCTGCCTTGGCGTCCTCCTTGGTCTTGGTGACGACAGCATCGACCTGGGTCTTCACTTTAGTGGCGACCTCTTTCTTGACCTCAGCCTCGTTTTCTTTGCGGACTTTTTCCTCGACCTCGTCGCGGACCTCCTGCTCGACTTCGACCTTAGCCTCATCCTTGACAGTGATCTTGGTCTGCTCACGGACATCGGCCTCGACATCCTTGAGAGTCTTAGCGACTTCCTTCTTGATCTGCTCCTTAGACTCAACGACCAATTTCTTCTCGACCTCGGTGCGGACCTCGCTTTCGATTTCTTTGCGAACCTTCTACTCGACATCGTCACGGATCTCCTTTTCGACTTCGGTACGGATCGTGGTCTCGGCTTCCTTGCGGACCTTGGACTCGACATCCTTCTTGATCGCGGGTTCGATCTGCTCGCGCACCTCTTTCTCGACCTCCTCACGGATGGACTTGTCTCCACCGTACTCACCTCCCTGTTTGACAGCTTCATCAAGCTTCTCCTTGACAAGCTTGTCGAGGTCTTCCTTCTACTTCTTGGGGGGATCCTCGGGGTTGACCAGAGGTACCGCACTTTCTTCTTCGACCCAAGTGTCTGTGCTTTCGTCGCAGAAAGGTTTTTTGATGTCAGCAGGAGGCTCTCTGTCGCAAGTCTCTCTCCACTTCCCGGTTTCGGCATCGCAGACAGCTCTCTTGCCCATACCTTCGGGTTTGGCACCACAGAGGGGCATGTGGGGTGGATGCACGGCGCCAATAGGCTCCCACGCTCCAGATTCCCAGTTGCAAGCAGCGAGTCTCATGTCAGCTGGCTTTTCGCCACAAGTTTCGTAGGAGAATTCGTCAATCATCTCGAAGACTTACCATTCAGCAACCTCATGGTTGCAGACAAGGTAGTCTTCGGATTCGGGAAGGGCACCACAGGTCTCGATGTCGTCCATATCGTCGTACTGGATGGTACGTTCCCACTTTCCTGTCTTCTGGCTACAGGTTGCATACTCCAAGTCTAGGGGTTTCTTACCGCAGGTCCAGAAATCGGGGTCGTTCAAGTCCTCGTGATCGATCCAGTCTCCTTCATAGCAGATAGGGTCGGTGTACTCTTTGGGGGGCTCGCCTGAACACTCAGCGGATTTGAATCCCTTGTCAGGGCCTGGACCTTGGGTGTCTTCAGCTTTCTTACAGGTGGCATCCTTTTTGTCAGCTTTTTCAGGCTTGGCTTCACCCTCGGGCTTGACTTCTGCTGCAGGCTTGACCTCCTTCTTGGGCTTGGCTTCACCCTCAGGCTTGGATTCACTTTTGGGCTTGACCTCCTTCTCAGGCTTGGCTTCACCCTCAGGCTTAGCTTCCTTCTCAGGCTTGGCTTCCTTTTCAGGCTCGGCTTCCTTCTCAGGCTTGTCCTCACCTTCAGGTTTGTCCTCTCCCTCAGGCTTATCGTCCTTTTCAGGTTTGTCCTCTCCCTCAGGCTTATCGTCCTTTTCAGGTTTGTCCTCACCTTCAGGCTTGTCCTCACCCTCGGGCTCGGCTTCCTTCTCAGGCTTTTCCTCCTTAACAGGTTCGGAGTCGTTAGCGGGCTTGTCCTCTGGCTCAGGTAGTTTTTCTTTGGGTAGTCCCATGTTAGGCACCTCAGCTACTTCATTGGACTCTATTTGATGGATTTTGACTGCATATGCAGCGCTAGCGATGAGCGCTGCAAGGAAAGATTTTCTCATTCTCGCGGTATTTAAGTTTATAATCTCCGATGCTATTCTCGTTTTTATAGCTCACTGCGACAAAAATCAACTTAAAAACCGCCAATGTGAAATAAAATAAAATCTTCTGATGGGGTTTTGGGGTTTTGGGG
>JAAEQF010000789.1 GCA_024231695.1 FCB group bacterium | reverse complement strand
CCCCAAAACCCCAAAACCCCATGAGTCTGTTAAATTATTAAATCGCGGAATGTTTTGAGGTTTAGTCTAATTTTCTGTTCAGAGTTTGTAATAATTAAAACAGACACTCACTCAATCAATCAAAATGCGATTCAGCTTCTACTCCACGCTCGCTATCTCAGCACTCCTCGCCAGCACCATGGTCTCTGCCTATGAGCAGCAGGACGATGAACTTGCCCAATTGGCCCCATTGGCCCCCAGATATGGCAGATTAAATCAATCTCAGAGCAGAGCTCCCGTCAGACGCAACATGCAGGCTGCCCAGTCCAGAATTCCAGGAAAGGCTCTTGGACAGCAATCAAGAGTTGCTCGTGCCTCATCTGCCTCTTAGAATCGTTCCGCACCTATGCACTCTCAGAACAAATCTGCCACCGCTGGCAGATCTCTAGCCAACAATGAAGAGAGAGATAATATGAGACTAGGCTAAAACCGTGGCACCACTGCTGCAGCTACCAAAACAGCCATTAGAGCCCCTATGTAAAACCATCAGAACCGTCTTGCCAACGCCGCTTAGACTAAAACTCCAATGAGAAGCTCTGCCAGTCAGAACGCTAGCCGAACAACTAGAGCTGCTTAGACTGCACCACCCCGACGTCTTATGGCTGCCAGTCAGAACCGTGGCATGAGAGCTGCTTCCATGTCTGCACCCCGTGCTGAAGCCCACCCTAAGCCTATGATGTCTGTCCAGACTGGTGGTCGCAACATGACTGGCTCTCAAACTAGTGCCACTAGAGACACTGCTAGGATCCTTGCACAGACCCGTGCCCAGCTCCAGGCCTATGCTGAAGAGTCAGAGGACGACAACTTGGCCCAGGTTAGAGCCGAGATCTCCTCTTCCTCCTCTTCCAGCTCAAGCAGCTCTTCCGAGTCTAGCTCCAGCAGCAGCTCCTCCAGCGATACCGGCTCTAGCAGCTCATCCATGTCCAGCTCCAGCTCCCAGTCTTCCAGCTCTGGCGAAAGCTCCAACTCCGAGAACTCCGT
>JAAEQF010000788.1 GCA_024231695.1 FCB group bacterium | reverse complement strand
CTAATGGTCTTTCAGGAAAAAGCCAAAAGTCCGGATTGCCGTCATTATTATTATCACCCCCTCCGGATATGCGGTAGCTCCAGGAGTAAGATGTATCAATGAATATTGTTTTTGAGTCATCAGGATCAAGATTTTCCAATCCCAGAAATAATTTTACCGTGTCGTTTTGACTGAAGACGGAAATGAAATCATTTACTCCATCGCAATCAACATCTCCCACGCAGACGGGTGAGAAGCTTTCAAGCTGACTCGGGGTACCGTGATTGTCCCAGGTTACGGCCGGAGGACTGTCAAATGGACTGGGGCCACCCAAATACAAGTGTAATTTTCGGTCGCGAAATTCGGTTACCAAAAAATCACCATATCCGTCGCCATTGACATCCCCAACCCCCTCACAAGCATCGCCGAATTGCTGTCCGTATTCAGCACCCTTTTTATAATCGATTATCCGCAACTCAGACGAATAGACCATCGTGCTACAAATTATAAACACTATAATGAGATGTTTCAATCGCCAGCCGATCATAATCGAACCTTGTTGAAAGACGAATATCCTATTGGTAAGGTAATATAAATACCGGGTTTGTAAAGGGTTGAATTAGGCGGCATCGCCGCTTTTTGGCTGTCGGCGGCATCGCCGCATTTTCACTGCCGTGTGGACAGGCGAAGCCTGTATTCTACTCGATCGCTGGCGCTATCTCGCCCTTTCGGGTAGCCATAAATGTGAGGCCAGCGAAGCCTGCCGAGCCAAAACAGGCGGAGCCTGCTTTTCTGCTCGATCGCTGGCGCTATCTCGCCTTTCTCGCAAATCACATTTTTATAATCACTTGTAGGGCACTTTTTCAGCAAGCCCCTTGCTGTGGGTATCCATATCCTGCAAACCGCTGTTAATCTTTCAATTATCGCCTCCCTCCGGGGGCTTAAAAAATCCGGCAAATGGCCGATATAAATACCATATGGAATATCAAACCGAAGGAATGCCGCCGGGTTTCGGGAACGAAGTCAAGGAAGAACCGATCTACAGACAACAAGTCGTTGCCCCCAAATCCGATATTAAAATCAAAACGCAAAAACCGATCTGGCGGGCTTATCTCGAAACAATAGCCATTGCCCTGTTGGCCGCCCTGATCCTGCGCGTTTTTGTCGTTTCCGCCTATCATGTGTCTTCCGGTTCGATGGAGGATACATTGCTTGAGGGCGATTATATTTTTGTCAACAAGCTGGCTTATGAGTTTTCGCCGCCCAAACTGGGCGATATCATCGTCTTTGAAAATCCCTATAACCCCACTATGGATTATATCAAACGACTGGTGGCGGCCGAGGGACAGACAGTCGAAATTTATGACAAAATTCTTTACGTCGATGGTTACGTGGCTCCGATCCCCGAGGATTTGAAGCATAGCGACGAAGT
>JAAEQF010000787.1 GCA_024231695.1 FCB group bacterium | reverse complement strand
ATGTTTCACGAGGCCGGCAAAGGCTACACACGTTATCCACAAACCACGGGCGGAAGGCTCTCGTTTACCGATCCGCTGGTGTTGAATATGAAAACGCTGCAAACGCTTGTGACCGAAGCTGAAGAACCAGAGGAAGAAGAGCCCCTAATTGTGACCCATGACACCAAGCCCCCCCAACTCACCGTTTCGAATCCGCCTGACGCAGATAGTGGTGAGATCGCCTATAACGATAGTGACATTGAAATCCGCGGTAATGCATCCGATACAAGCGGCATCTATAAAATTCGTGTCAACAATGAGGAAGCCGCGGTTTCAACCGACGGCGCTTTTCATCGTAATATCAGATTGGCCTACGGGAAAAACAACATTCAAATTCAAGCAACGGATCTTAAAGACAATACAGCTGAGATTAATTTTACGATCATACGGGCCTCCGCGGATGATATAAATGAGACACGGGGGGTGGGTGTTGTAGACCAACCTGATGAAACCGTGACGACCACGGGTGTCAATTACGCCCTCCTAATCGGGATCAAAACTTACGACGATCCCGATATTACGGACCTTGACGAACCGGTTGAAGATGCCGAGCAGCTCAAAGACGT
>JAAEQF010000786.1 GCA_024231695.1 FCB group bacterium | reverse complement strand
GGAAACCCACCGCGTTGCGGTGGGTTCCTGCCCGAAGCAAACCAATCATTACACTAAATTTGGTGAATCTTAATGACTCCGATCACACGGCAACCGCACTTATCCCTGATACAAATTGATACAATTTTCCGGCTGTTATAGTAAACATTCAAACCAAAGAACATCCGATAATCGGGATACGAGATAGCCCGGAATTGCACCGGATAATCACAACCCGAATCATAGGAGGTTCACATGATCAGCGGTATTCAAGGGAACATGAACGTATCGGCCGATATGATGGCTCAGATGCGTGACAAAATGTTCGCCCGCACCGACGCTAATGGCGACGGCCAGATCAATAAGGCTGAGATGGAAGATTTCGCGGCCCACATGGCCGAACGCACAGGGAAGTCAATGAATGTCGATGATATTATCGCCGCAGCCGACAGCGACGGCGACGGTCTGATAAGCAAGACTGAGTTTGGGGCCATGCGACCGCCCAAACCGCCGGCTAATCTGGCGTCCATGTTCACCTACCAGCCCAATGCTCAGACCGAGTCAGCCGACGATATGACCGGCGTTTTGCTCGATTTGCTAAGCTAATACCCGCGCCTCTCAGGAGATTGATAACACAGAATGATTTCTCCAATCATTCTGTGTTAATATTTTTTTCTGCTTATTAGTCTTTTTAATACTTCAGTTGTCTCAATCACATATTAAAACATGACTGGGTAAAGGCGAAGAGCATGAATTCAGAAATACTGATCGTTGGCGATATGACTATCAACCAATTCTGTCGAACGGTTCATATCGACGATACGTTAATCAGCCTTACATCTAACGATTTCGATTTATTATGGAAGCTGGCCCTGCGCGTCAACCAGACCGTCTCCCGAGACGAGCTATTTCGGGACCTGTTGAACACTGATTATGACGGACTCGATCGCTGTATCGACATCCGTATTTCCCGGCTGCGAAAAAAGTTGGAGGACAACGGCCGCCAGCCCTGTATTATCAAGTCGATCCGCAGCGAAGGATATCGATTGGTAGAAGCCAACCACCTCACTCCCTAAGAAGTGACAAAAGCCACACACGCCCGCGTGTTTTTAACTGTCGTGTGGACAGGCGAAGCCTGTTTTAAGCTGTCGTGTACACAGGCGAAGCCTGTTTTGACTGTCGTGTGTATGACCAACGTCCTGACAATACTGAATATAATTTTCCATCATAAAGTGGCAGGCCACTCATCTCAGGTACTTGCTCTCGGAGTGGAAATGTTATAGATTTATTGTCGAAATTAACCATTGAATCAATATGGATAAAACCGGATGAGTCTTTCCGTACATATTGTCACTCCCTCAGAACCCGAGTTTGCCGAACTGCTGAAACCGCTATTGACTGAGGATTTAATCTTGAGTCATGGCGAGACCAATAAGTCTTCCGCCGATTATAAGATCCTTGTGGCCGGAGTACCGGAAGAATCACAGATCACCGCCAGCGCCCAACTGGAAAAGCTGATTATTCCCTGGTCGGGCCTGCCCAAGGCAACGCGGGTCTTGATGAAACGATTTGCGCAAATTGCCGTTCATAATCTACATCATAACAGCCAGGCCGTGGCCGAAATGGCGCTAACCCTGATGTTGTGTGCTATAAAGAAAATAATCCCCTGCGACCTGAAGCTTCGGCAAGGCGACTGGACTCCGCGCTATGAGAATTCGCAGTTTTCGCTTCTTTTAGGCAAGTCAGTTTTGATCATCGGCTATGGTTCTATCGGGCGGGAAATAGGGCAACTTTGTCAGGGCTTGGGATTGAACATTCGGGCTATCTCGAAAAATGGGAATTCGGTCGATAGGGATGCAATGGAGATTTTTGGCGTCGGTGCTCTGCCTGATCTTTTGCCCGAATGTGATATCGTCTTTATCACAGTTCCATTGACCGATGAAACCAGAGGTTTGATCGGCGCGAAAGAACTGGCCCTTTTGCCTCAAAATACTGTTTTGATAAACGTTGCCCGAGGATCGGTTGTCGATCAGGCGGCGCTTTATCAGGCTTTGAAAGATAAGAAAATATCCGCCGGGCTGGATGTATGGTATCATTACCCCGATTCGGAGGAAAGCCGAAAAAACACTATGCCCGCCGATTTTCCGTTTCATGAACTTGACAATGTCGTGATGACGCCTCATCTGGCCGGACATTCGGAAAATATTGAAGAACTACGAGCGCAGGCTTTGGCGGAACTACTCAACGCTGCTGCCCGCAGCGAACCGATGCCCAACCGGGTTGATCTGGACATGGGTTACTGATTTTCGTTGGTTTGGTCATCCACGCGACAGTTTAAAACACACGAGTGTGTGGCTCCGCCACCGCGACAGCCAAAAACACACAAGTGTGTGGCGGGAACCCACCGCAACGCGGTGGGCCACAATGTGGTCAGATTGATTTAGCAGTAAAACTCCTATCACAAAAGATATTTCTGCGATCTACCCTTTGGATCACCGGTAATATGGTCATACACCGACAGTTAAAGAGTGGCTCTGCCACCGCGGCAGCCATAAACACACGAGTGTGTGGCCCACCCCGGCGGGGTGGGTTCCTGCCTAAATACTATATATTTGTGATTGACATTATATAATTCACGACTATCTATAATCCATGCCACGACTCAAACATATCGATAATCTGGGAACAGCGCGGGCAATCAATTTCTCTTGCTATAAGCATTTGAAATTACTGAAAAACACAGCCGATTTTCGGATTGTATTGGAAGAAGTTGAAAATGCAAGGACGAAACATCAAATTGCCATTCTGGGTTATGTTTTAATGCCCAGTCACGTGCATTTTGTGCTTTATCCTCCGGATGGCTTGGAGTTAGGGCGAGTTATTGGTGATATCAAATCTTACTCGGCAAAACGGATTCTTGAGCGGTGGAAACAGGTCAATCACCCAATGTTGCCGGTATTACGAATAAAGCGCGATGGTTGGTTAAAATACGCGTTCTGGCAAAGACGATGTTATGATCATAATTGCCGTACGATAGAAAGTGTCCGAGAAATAATCCGTTATTGTCACATGAATCCGGTGAAAGCCGGTTTGGTTTCTGATGCGAGCGACTGGATATGGTCAAGTAACAATTGGTATTTGAATTGCGGAGAAATCGCTTTGGAAATTGATGGGATTGAGTTATAATTTGTATATTAAGAATATATTATTTGAGAATGAGAGGCGGGAACCCACCGCAACGCGGTGGGCCACAAGCCGGAGGATTCGGTGGCTGAAAACGCAAATACGCATAAAGTCACATTGTTTTGGTTTATAGCTACTTACTTTCTAGGAAATCTGGGAGCTTTTGTCCTGAGTAAGTACTCGATTGGGGTGAGTCTCGGTTTAGCACATCTCATTCCTTGGATATTCTTGGCTGTCCCAATAATTGGCGGCCTCATAAGCTTCAAAGGCAAACTACTGAGTAAAGCCTGTCGATTCCAAATTCATTCAATATGCCTAATGATTCTTTATGTGTTGACGTGGCTTTTCGTCGTATATGTATACCTAAGGAATGTCTATCCTGAATTCATCTACATGTATACCTAGGTGTATGGTGTATATTTTTGACCGGGCAGATAGTTTACTCATTACTGTCATTCCATAAATTATGGTCTGTGGCCCACCCCGCCGGGGTGGGTTCTTGCCTTTTTGAATATCAAGATTTTGGTCATAAACACGACAGTCAAAGAGTGACTTCGTCACAAAAAACCGGCCCCAAAGGGCCGGCTTTGCTAATCTCTATCAAAATTTGTGGTAAATCAATTAACTGCCCGAGGGGAAAATCTTAGCCAGTTCGCGGCGGAACACCCGTTCGGGCTGAGCCCCGATCACGCGGCCGGTTTCGTTACCCGCGGCATCAAAGAAAATCGTGTAAGGAATACCCTGACCCAGCTTGAACTCCTCGATCGTTTCCGCATCGGTATAGAGCACCACCCAGGGCATCTCTATCTGCTTGGCAAATGGAACGACCTTTTTCTGATCGCGATCAACCGATATGCCGAGGATTTCAAAACCCTGCGGTTTGTATTCGGTATAGAGCCTTTTGAGGACCGGGATTTCCCGGCGGCAGGGTCCGCACCAGGTAGCCCAGAAATTTATCGCAAACGGTTTGCCGACGAATTCGGACCAGATTCGTTTTTCGCCGTAGATGTCGGTTAATACAAATCGTTCGCCGGGATATTCTTCCACCGCGGCGGCGGCCGGTTGACTGGCCGGCTGTGATGTCGTCTGCGGCGTCTCGTCTCCTCCGCAACCCAATGATATCATCGCGGAAATGACCAGCAAACTGAAAGAAAGTATCATCAAACGTGTTTTCATAATCTCACCAAGGTTGGATGTAATCGGATTGACCGGCAAACAGTATATGTCGCCTGAAAGTTATTTGCTCTTTTTCCTAT
>JAAEQF010000785.1 GCA_024231695.1 FCB group bacterium | reverse complement strand
TCCTTGATCGGAAGGATGGTCTTTGGAGAAGAACCTTCCGGCCACAATTTCCAGATCGAAGACATCGGCGAATTCATAATCCACCCCAACGATCTGGTAGTTTTTCCCTTGAGTGACATCATCGCCGGCTTTGTGGATACCGCCGGCATCCCAGTAAATCTGACGGCCGGGTACTTCCGTCACATGGCATATCTTATCAACTTCGGCGCTCTGCAGCACAGTTTCGCGGAAGGACTCCAGGGTCGAGCCGTAGTTATCTCCTCGGACCCGGGGGGCTTTGACTACCAGTGTCTGATTCGCTGAAAAGCCCAGTTGCTGGCTGCGCATGTAGGAAATCTGGCGAAAGACCGTCAGGGTGGCGATAACCAAAACCACGCCGACCGCGAACTGGAAGACCACCAGACCCTGGCGAAGTCTCACTCCTCGGGCGGAATTGGACATCCGGCTTTTTAATACCGAAACCGGTTTGAACGACGACAAGGCGGCTACCGGATACAGGCCGGATAGTATCACGCCGGCCGTAAACATTCCGGATACAGCAAGCCAGAACCAGTTCTG
>JAAEQF010000784.1 GCA_024231695.1 FCB group bacterium | reverse complement strand
TTCTGCCCGCATTAGCGCCTCAAAAAACCAGGGCGTCTGTTCAGTCACTGAAAAACCGGAAGCACGATATCCACGCACTTTTGCTCCGGTTATATCTTCGATTACTTTTTTGGCTCTGACAGCATCATCATAAAATTCGGTTTCGGTCATACGGTAAGCCAACCGATGCGAAAATCCATGAGAAGCGATTTCATGTCCGGCGGCCTGAGCTTTTCTTACCAGATGCGGAAACTTCTGTGCAATCCAGCCGAGGAAAAAGCAGGTGGCTTTGATATTTTTCTGGTCGAGTATTTCCAGCAGGCGATTAAAATTGCGTTCCACTCGGGCGGGCCTACTGTCCCATGCGGACATATCGGGCGCCGAGGGCAGATCAAGAATATGATACCAATCCTCGACATCGATTGTGAGCAGGCAGGTTTTTCTCGAAAGTGGAAGCATAGCGCTGAGTTCAAAATAGGGATTCGCCCGGGGCAAGTCAAGCCGCCTTCGGCGTCGATCTTTTTTGGTTGATATTAGTCCGAGCAAAGCGTATTACAAGAAAAGCAGACAGTTATTTTACAGCACCAAGAGCAAGGAGTCTCGGCATGAAGCTGTATCTGGTTCAACATGGCGAAGCCGCTGTCCGGCAGGGCGAATCGGAAAGGTCGTTGACCGAAAAAGGAATCTCCAATCTTCTCAAAATGACGGCCTTTATGGATATTCATGCCGGGTTCAGCGTCGGTGCGATTTATCACAGCGGCATACTTCGCGCCCGCCAGACGGCCGAAATCCTGGCCGAACATATCAAGCCGCCGGTTAAATTACAGGAAACCGATGGTCTGGCTCCAATGGCCCAACCGGAAATATGGGCCGAACGCCTTCGCGAGATGAATGAGGATACTATGCTGGTCGGGCATATGCCGCATATGAGCCGCCTGCCCTCTTATCTAGTAACCGGCAACGACGAAGCCGGCGTAGTCATGATTCACAATGGCGGGATAACCTGCCTCAGCCGCGATCCCGGCGGCCATTGGTCGGTGGTCTGGGTAGTAACTCCGAATATTTTAAAGTAATTATCCGCCTATTTCAGCGCGAACCAGCC
>JAAEQF010000783.1 GCA_024231695.1 FCB group bacterium | reverse complement strand
CGAGATTAACGCTGAATGCTCCTCCAGCAACCATTACGGCCGGAAAAGTATTCGTCCATTTAACAATTCCACCTGTAGAATCATCGTAAATGGTAAAGACCATTGAGACGGTTGTATCAAGCGGTTGACCTCCCGCATCGGACATATGTCCCTGAAAGTTGATCATTTGCGGAACTTCGGCCATTGCAATGGAAGCCATGAGCACTGCGGCTGTTACAAATAGGACGATAACGGAATTTTTCATGGAATCCTCCTGAGAAATTGCCCCGGAATATTTATTACGGTTTTTGTTTACCTGGTTGATGTTGTATTTTGCCTTCTGTGCTCTTACAGAGATACTAACATTAATTTGAGTTGTCGATCGAAGATGTCGTACCTGTAGAACTATTATAATATAAGGGAAAATGGGTCTTCGTCAAGGAAATATCGGAATAGTCAAGCTTAAAAAAGCCGCCGGTCCCAAATAATTTACCGGCGGCTCTTTTGCGTGCGTTTAGAAAGCAATATGCGTTATTTTAGTAGGGACAGATAGGATCATCGCCACCCTTGAAGACGAAGTTTATCATATAGACGGCATCGCCGACATTGATAACTTCGTCGCCGTTGGTCAGACCTGCTTCCAGCGGCTCGGGAGCCGGGCCGCCCTTGAAAACATAGTTTATCAGACTGACCGCGTCGCCGACATTGAGGGCCTCGTCGCCATTGGCATCCCCGCAAATATAATCGCAGACGTCGCCGATATCATTGCCGTTGGTGTCGGCCTGGTCGGGATTAAAAACGATCAAGCAATTGTCGCAACTGTCGCCATGCGTATCACTGTCGAAATCTTCCTGCAACGGATTATAGGCGCCGGGGCAGTTGTCCTCATTGGCGCATAAACCGTCCATGTCGATATCATCGTCCGGATCGAGCGGGCAGGAGTCGCATTCATCGGCAATACCATCCTCATCGGTGTCGGTCATATCAAGAAACAGAACAACATCGTACATCAAAGTATCAGCCACCGGGGGCATGTCCTGAGTTGAAATGATTATCCGCAACCGCCCTTGGGATACGTTGCCATTGGGACTTCCCAGGAGTGATTGAGGTGAAAATTCGAGCGGTACGCTGAAACTTGCACCGGGGGAGAGAGTAGTGCTGAAGGCCGTCACGTTAAACCAGTCCTCATTCGGCATCATCAGATTGACATGATCGACGGCAATGTCATAGGTGACGGTTTCATGGACATTGGTAAATTCGGGAGAGAAAGAGTAATCCTCGTCGCAGTTACTGGTCGAATCAAAATAGGCGGGAAAATCGGTTGACAGTGAGCGAGTCGGCCGATCCCAGAGGCGTTGCGCTTCGCGGATGAAGAAGAAATTTGCCGGGCGATTCTGACCAACGATCCAATCGATATCCATGGCATCCGGCCAGAACCAATAGCCGACCTCGGGCAAAACGGCAAAGACTTTACGTTTTTCGAATTGCTCGCCATATTGCCAGTCGCAAGATTCACCGTTGGTACCATAGAGATCGGGATAGATTTCGTAATAGTTTATACTATGTAGGCTATCAAGAAGTGGCGCATAACGTATTGTGTCGGGACAGAGGGCATAGCGGTGGAAACCCCAGACATGCAAATACATGTCGCCATGGGAGTGATAGTTGACAATGACCGGGAAATCATGGGCGTTGATAAAGTCGCGCAACGTCTGCGTTTCCGGTTCGGAAAACGGGCCGGTCCCGCGAAAAGTTTCCGACCAGCCATCGGGTGATGAACCGTAATCGTCGAATCCCCACATATAGCCCCAATTGCGATTGAGATCAACGCCATAGGTGCCGTCGCCATTATCGCGAGTGTTTTTGCGCCACATGCCTCCGCCGAATGGTTCATTTGCTTCGTTAAAGGCATATCCATCGGGATTGACAATTGGCGTGATCCAGATTTCCGTTTCATCAACCATGGCGGTTATAGCCGGGTCGGTGCCGTAATTGTCAAGCAGTTGATGCATGAGATCAAGAGTTATCTCCAGTCCCATCGGTTCGCGAGCATGAATCAGGCTGTTGAAGTAAACTTCCGGTTCATCCTCGTCGGTTTCAACATTATCCGATATTTTTACCCCCAGGATAGCTCGTCCCTCAAGCGAATAACCGATGGTGTCCACATGTATAATGTGGCTATAGCCGATTGTCATTATCCACAATTCCACTTCCATATCACTGATAGTATGATACCCGCCCATATCACGGGTAGGGTCCAGCCGGGAGCGGTTATAAGCTTCGATATTCTCAATTTCCACTTTGGCCGCAAAATCCGTCATCAACCGATCTCGATCTCTCGGAGTGGCCACAACTTTGATAAGGCCTTCGGGAGTGACCTCGACTACATCAAAGCCCCCTCCCAGGAATTCCTTGAATTCTTCTGCCGAAAATGGTCCGACTTGCATAAGCGAATGATCTACATAGATGGGACCATCGGCCGCATTTGTAGGCGACATCAGAACCAATAGCGGTAAACATAACAAAACGGCTTTCATGATGAGTCTAATTTTCACAAAACCTCCCTGCCGGATAATTGTGGCGGCCTAAAGTGCTCTTTTTTTCTCATGGCGGTGCATACTGTAGTAACCTGATTGACTTTGGGTGAGGGACCAGTAGTCAATTATTGAGACGAACTTTGTCGCCGTATGTTGCATTGATTTGTATCTTCCAAAAGAAACCGCCGGGAAATCCAACTCGGCGGTTCCGCGTTTCTTCGGTTTATTGTCTGACGGCAGTCCAATACGGGCAGATTGGATCATCGCCACCCTTGAAGACGAAGTTTATCATATAGACGGCATCGCCGACATTGATAGCGTCGTCGCCGTTAGCCATACCTGCTTCCAGTGGATCTGGAGCCGAACCTCCCTTGAAAACATAGTTTATCAAAAAGACGGCATCGCCGACATTGAGGGCCTCGTCGCCGTTGGCGTCGCCGCAAATATAATCGCAGATGTCACCGATATCATTGCCGTTGGTGTCGGCCTGGTCGGGATTAAAGACTTCAAGGCAGTTATCACAGCTGTCGCCACGAGTGTCGCTGTCGAAATCCTCCTGCAAAGGATTATATTTGCCGGGGCAGTTATCGACATCAGCACACAAGCCATCGCTATCGATATCGTTGTCGGGGTCAAGCGGGCAATCATCGCAGGCGTCGCCTATTCCGTCAACGTCGGTGTCAGTCATGGAGATTATCAACCTGATATCAAAGAGCAGCGTATCGACATCCGGCGGAATGTCCTGACTGGCCATGATCAAGCGCATTTGCCCCAAAGCTTGACTGCCATTGGGATAGCCCTGCAGTAATTGTGGTGAAAGGTCAAAGGGTACGGCCAAATTGGCGGCGGGGGAAAGGGTTGTACTCGTCGGCGTGAGTGTAAACCATCCGGGGGAAGACGTGGGATCAAGATAATCGACGGAGATTTCGTATGAATTCACGCCATCGATATTAGTGAACTCGGCAAATGAACTGAAATTGGCGTCGCAACTGCTGACCGAATCGCTGAAATGGGTAAAACTGGTGGCCAAAGAACGGGTTGGGCGTTGCCAAAGCCGTTGGGCCTCGCGGATGAAGAAGAAATTGGGACCTCGGTTTTCGGCTACGATCCAATCAATATCAATTGCATCCGGCCAGAACCAGTAGCCAACTTCAGGGAGAATTCCAAATATTTTCCGTTTCTCAAACTGCTCACCGTATTGCCAGTCATAGGAGCCGCCGTTGGTGGGATACATGCTGGGAGTGATACTGTAGTAATTCAGATGATACAGGCTGTCCAGAAGCGGATTGTACTTGGGCATATCGGCACTACGGACACTGCGGTCGAATCCAAACGGGCGAACATACATGTTGCCGTAAGAATGATAATTGACGATTACCGAGAAATCGTGAGCGACGATGAAGTCATGCAGAGCCAGCGCTTCCGGCTCGGACCACGGGGCTGTGCCACGATAGGTCTCGTCGTATCCATCGTCCGTTGATCCGACATCATCAAGACCCCAGAGAAATCCCCAATTACGGTTCAAATCGACTCCGTAACTG
>JAAEQF010000782.1 GCA_024231695.1 FCB group bacterium | reverse complement strand
GAGCACCACTTCGGTCTGATCCGCAGGCGAGAGGTTGATTGCTTTTTGAAGTATTTCCTGAGTTTTGGTTTTATCCGGCATGATTTATCCTCCCACCTCAATGTTGGAAAATCGCGCCGGGGATGACCCCTCGGCTGTGCGAGCGTTTTGGCCCGGCTGTCCTTTACCGCAATTGGGTGTGCCGCGCAAAATATACTGCGACTCATCGCCGATAGCTTCGCAATTGCCCCAGAACTGAGTCGTACATCCGGCAAAGGTTGGATTTTTCACCATCCCGGCCAGCTTGCCGCCTTTGATTTCCCAGCCAATCTCACAGCCGAACTGGAAATTTTTGCGCAGATCGTCGATTGACCACGACGACGGCGTTGCCATATAAATACCGTCATCCACTTCGCCGATCAACTGCTCGAAAGTTTTGTCGCCCGGTTCCAAAATGGTGTTGGTCATACGCACCAGCGGAAGATTTTGCCAACCCTCGGAGCGCATCGTCCCGGTCGAACTCCGGCCGAT
>JAAEQF010000781.1 GCA_024231695.1 FCB group bacterium | reverse complement strand
CCCCAAAACCCCAAAACCCCATGGAACAAAGAATATTTTGAGAGAGAAATAGTAGGATTTAGAGTGGTTTGAGAGACATTTTCTCTCGTGGCGCCATAAATCGCTCCTAGGTCTGAGGAGGCTTTCTGAGCTCTTCAAGAATGGATTAGTTTTGAAATGGATGAGATTACGGACAAATTGTTAAACTAACTGTTTGCCAATTACGAACTTGCATGCATGTCTAACGATTAACGGAAATTCAAACTTAGTTGTAGATTATGGAATCAAAAAGTGTGGGAAATGCAGAAATGAAGAAGAGAGCAGATTGAATATTGTACAGAGAGCTTGTGTTTTTTAATTTATTGATTGCAAAAGAGACTCAATTGCTAGTGCGGTCAATTAAGAGTTCAGGAGCGCTCACCACGGATTCTGCGGGCAAGCTGCATATCCTTGGGCATGATGGTAACTCTCTTGGCGTGGATGGCGCAGAGGTTAGTGTCTTCGAAGAGACCGACCATGTAGGCCTCGGAGGCCTCCTGGAGGGCGAGGACAGCGGAGGACTGGAAACGGAGCTCGTTTCTGTACTCAGAAGCGATCTCTCTGACGAGTCTCTGGAAGGGGAGCTTTCTGATGAGGAGCTCGGTGGACTTCTGGAAACGTCTGATCTCACGGAGAGCGACGGTGCCGGGTCGGAAACGGTGAGGTTTCT
>JAAEQF010000780.1 GCA_024231695.1 FCB group bacterium | reverse complement strand
TGCTGTCGATCACAGATACATCGGCGGCCTGGGTCTATATGAACCAAGGCTGTGTGATACCGATGATGGTAGTACCGTCGCTACTGGGTATCATGGGCGGCTCGTTTATCGGCGTTCGCATTCTAAAAGTGATCAAGCCCGGTTTCGTGCGATGGGTTGTAATCGCCATGCTCGCGTTTGCCGGTCTGAAAGCCCTTCAAAAGGGACTTGGATTTACGTTCTAAGTTTGAAATCAGGCAGGTTTCCGGTTCGGCCGGCCTGCAGGTGTGAATAAGGAAAGACACTAATGAGCCAGGACAAAGATTCAAACCTCGGCGCCAGCCCCGAGCAGCTTCTGTACGCCAATATCCTCAACAAAGGTATGCTGGCCGGTATGGTGATACTGGTCGTTACGTTCGTACTGTATTTGTCAGGAACCATGGAGCCATATGTTGCCGTGGATCAGCTACAAAATTACTGGCACATGAACGTGACGGACTATCTCCAGGCTATCAATATGCCGACTGGTTGGGGTTGGTTGCAGATGCTTGGCTTCGGCGATGTTGTCAACTTCATCGGAATCGCTTTCC
>JAAEQF010000779.1 GCA_024231695.1 FCB group bacterium | reverse complement strand
TGTTGAAATCTCTGAAATTTGAAGAAATCGGAAAAGGAATCAGGTCTGGCTTTCTAACTAGATGAGACTATTAAATAAATGGAAAACTCCAATTCCAATTGAAGCATTACAATAGTAATTCTAAATATAAATGATGTAAGTTTATTTAAATTGAAAGAACTAAACAATGAATGTTAAAGGAGGTAACACCAATGCAAAAAAGAACAATAGGCAATACTGAACGGGAATTACCAACGATAGGCTTTGGCTGCATGGGCCTATCTGAGTTTTACGGCCGACCAATGGAGCTAAGCGCTGCGATCAAGTTACTGCACGAAGCGATAGAACTGGGCGTCGAGCACTTCGATACGGCAGAAATGTATGGAATTGGCGGCGCGAATGAGACACTGCTTGGCAAAGCATTCGCAGACCGCCGCGACCGCGTATTCGTCGCCACCAAGTTCGGACCGACAAGGGATTTCGAATCCGGTGAGTTCACCGGTATCGATGGTTCGCGTGAAAATTGCCGGCGCGCCGTCGAAGGTTCACTGCAGCGTCTGCGTACCGACGTTATCGATCTGTATTACCTGCATCGCGTCGATCCGGCTACACCGATTGAGGAAACGGTGGCTGCGATGGCCGAACTACTGGCCGAAGGCAAGGTGCGCGCAATCGGTTTGTCCGAGGCATCAGGCGATACGATCCGCCGTGCAGCCAAAATCCACCAGATTTCAGCGGTGCAATCGGAGTACTCGATCTTCAGCCGGGATATCGAGGCCGATGTCATCCCAGCCTGCCTTGAAGCCGGCGCATCGCTGGTGGCCTACTCGCCGCTCGGCAGAGGCATGCTGACGGGACGATTTAAGACAGATACGCTGGGTGAAGGCGACTGGAGGTTGACGACTCCTCGTTACCAGGGTGAAGCCTACGCCGCCAACGTGGCGCTCGTTGACGAGATCGAAGCAATAGCCTCGACCAGGTCATGCACACCAGCGCAGATTGCTCTCGCCTGGGTCATCGGTCGTGGTGAACACATAATGACCCTTACGGGAACGACGAAACTGGAAAACCTCAAATCGAATCTCTGGGCCTACGATGTAGAGTTGTCCGATGATGAGCAGACAATCCTGGACGCGTTGGCGGATCGCGTCATGGGCAATCGCTACGACGAATGGGGTATGGCAAGTATAAACGGCTGACCGTTATGCACGCGTTTTGGACTGCCGGGTGCTCTGAGCCTGACCCTGGTATTGGCTAACAATGCCATCAACCAGGGCAGCTTAAAGCGGCGCGGCTTCCGCTACGCTCTATCCAACCTACGCTGCCAGGGTTCATTAATTCTAATTTCTTTTCCTTGACAGCAGAGAATGTGTGAGATAATTTGTCGGCTAACACTCAAAAATAGATGTTGGCCGGATCCGCTTAATTACTAGTTAGCCCTTTTATAGACAGGAGGATTTAAATATGCAAAGATGGTTACGTGACTTATTACTTATACCCATAACAGTAGGTTTAGTTGTAGCGTTTGTTCAGTTTGGACTACCATTCCTTTTTTCCCCTGAAAAGGAGCTTAGCTATGAGTTGTCTGGACCAATAAATCAAATTGGCAGCGGCATTGAT
>JAAEQF010000778.1 GCA_024231695.1 FCB group bacterium | reverse complement strand
GAAGACGAGCTCGATGATGATCTCGAGGATTCCGAAGACCGGATGGAAGATTTATCCGACCGGATGGAAGAACTCGGCGAAAAGATGGAAGATCTCGGCGATGAAATGGAAGATGAAACCGACGAAGTCGAAGACGCTTTTGACGAGATGCGTGACGAGATTCCAGCTTTGAGTAAATTAGACTGGTAAGAAAGATTTACAAATAGATTTGTAGGTCAAGACCTTTGCCATGGCCCCAGCAAAGCGTAGTGGGCGGTCTTGACGAAAAAGCACCATTCCAATTCAGAACAATGCCCTATTAATAAAAAAAGAGGCGGGTTCCCCACCCGCCCTTTTTTTTATCTATAATTCCAGCACATCCGTAATCTTCATCATGCCCTCTTTGACCAGATTCAGAAAGTCCGGGAGTTCTAAGCCTAAATTCGAGCAGGCGGTAATGTTTTCTCTAATTGCTCCCGCCGCAAAACGCTTCTCGCCAAACCGCCTCAGCATGAACTCAACGTCGACACCCTCCAGCCGTTTGCCGGGATGCATCAACGCGCAGGCGACCAGAAATCCGGTCGTCGGGTCAGTAGCATACAGCGCCCAGTCCATGCGAGTCTGGCACGGTTCGTGTCCGGGATGACAGCGGATGGCCCGAATCATTTCGTCGGGCAATTCGTACTTCTTCAGCCAGTCCTCGGTGATAAACGTATGCTTGTTCGGCTTCTTGACGGTTTTGTCGTAGTCGAGGTCGTGCAGGAGACCGGTCAGGCCCCATATATTTACATCTTCGTCAAAATGCTCCGCCAGCCGGACCATTCCGGCTTCCACGGCATAGATATGCTTGCGCAGATTGATATTTTTTATCTTGGATTCCATCAGGGTCGCGGCTTCGTCTCGTTCAATCATCCAGCTCTCCCCTTCTTTCGATTAGTCAATAAATTTCCAGTTGACGCCCCAGCTATAAAACCAGCCGGTGTAGCCGTATCCGGCAGGCGTTTCGTTGTAGTTGCTCAAGGCATTATGCATCTGGTAGAAAAACGTAAACGACTGCATCGACATATTCAATCCCCAGGAAATCAAGGCCCCGGTTGTAAGTTCATCCAGTCGATAGCTCAGCGGTGTATCATAGTAGGTCAACTCGCCAAAGGCTCGGGTGTAAATATCGAGTTTTTCTATATAATGTTTTATCCCCAACTGCCCAAATGTCTGCCAACGGGGAGAATATGGAGGTCGATTACCGTAACGCTCGCTGTCGACTTTGCGATACGTCCCGGACAAGATGCCGTAAAACGGCCCAAGATCCTGAAATTGCGCCTTCAGGTTGGCATCGGCAAACTTGATATTATCGTTGGCCGGGAAAATCTCACCGGCCGTGTAGACATCATAGCGCTGATCATAATAGATGGCATTGTCAATCTGT
>JAAEQF010000777.1 GCA_024231695.1 FCB group bacterium | reverse complement strand
GAAATTTTTTGCTGATGAAAAGTATGCTTTTCTTTCCGTTAACAATAATTTATCAAAAGGATATCTATCATCCCATCGTCTGTATTTGTACAAGTATTCAGGTTCTGACATCAACCTGTCCTGACTTTTCAAATGAGTGGCTGATCTTGTATCGTATCTTTTTTTTCCCGCCCGTAAAAATAAATCAAAAATATTGTCGTTATGATCCCGCAGGAAACGGCCATGTCGGCTATGTTGAATATCGGCCAGCGCTCCAAGTGATACGACCCGATAGTGATATCGAAAAACTCGCAATCGATGAAATCGACTACCTCGCCGAAACGGAAACGATCGACTATGTTTCCCGCCGCCCCACCGGCCACTATCGAAAGCGGAACAGCCACATGCGCTGTGCGGCGATGATAATAAACATAGGCCACCAGAATCGTAAATATAATTAATGAGGATACCAGGTAATAGGTCGGACCGCCCAATCGAACACTGAATGCTCCGCCGGGATTGAAAGTCAGCGTCCAGCGCAGATATTCCCCCAGTACCGGCACCGGCATACCGAGATGCAGTGTTTTTAACGCGATATATTTGGTCGCTTGATCAAGTACCAGAACCGCTATAAAAAGCCATGGAAGTATGCGAGTGGCTCTGTCGGTCACCGACGGCGGCCTTTCCTCTTCTCTTCCTTCTCTTTGCAATCGATACACATGCGGGCATGAGGTACGGCCGTCAGGCGAGCGGCCTTGATATCCTTGCCGCATTCAGCACATTTACCGAAAGTACCGTCCTTGATCCGCCGTAATGCCTCGTCGATATGATACACCAGCCGTCCCGATTTCGAAGCCAAAAGAAATTTCTTCTCCCGCTCCGACGCATCGGTGCCCAAATCGGCCATATGATAAGTATATGACGACAGCTCGCCGGTCGAATCCTTGATCGTGCTAGCGCTGTCCTTGCGCAAGGTCTCAATCCCCTCCACCATCTCCTTGCGTTTGGCCAGAAGGAGCTTCTCATACCTCTTTAAATCCGATTTTCTCACAATCCACCTCCCGGTCGCTAAAGCTGTGCTACCGCAATGACCGCTTTTTCACCGTTGATGGTCCATTCTGTTCCGGTCTCACCGGCCTGATCCAGCGTTTCCCGTGCAAGTGTGTCAGCCAGCGTTTCCGTGCAAATATATTCTTCGTAACGGCTGATCGCTGCAGCCAATGGTTCGTCGGCAAACAACCGTACATTGATTCGATCGGTTACTTCAAAGCCGGATGTTTTACGCATATTCTGAATCTTGTTCACCAGTTCGCGAGCAAATCCCTCGTCGATCAATTCCGGCGTCCGCGTCGTATCCAGAGCAATTACGATCCCACCGTCGAACTCCACGGCGAATCCGTCTTTCTCCTCGCGTGCCACCTCAATCTCTTCCTCGGTAAGATCCAGCTCCCGCCCTTCCATATCTATTGTAAAACGCCCCTCGGATAAAAAGCGTTTGACTTCATCGGAGGATAATGACTTTATTTTCTGAGCCACCTGCCCCATGGCCTTGCCGACTTTCGGACCGAGTTTGGCGAATACCGGCTTGGCATTATAGGACATGACCTCTCCCGCCTCCTCGATATATTCGACCTTCTTGATATTTAGTTCCCTGAGGATTATTTCGCCGACATCACTCGAAGGTTTGACCCCGTTGGCGGCATGGATAAGAATTCGAGCCAGCGGCTGACGAACTTTAAGGCTTTTGCGCTTGCGGGCCGATAAAGCCAGCGACACAACCTTCTTGACAAAAGCCATCTCCTCCTCAAGACGATCAAATATCAAACCTTCATCGGCTTTGGGGAATTCGCTCAAATGGATCGAAACATCTCCACCGTTCTGCTTGCCCTGCAATTGTCGATAAACGAAATCGCTGAAAAAGGGCGCAAACGGAGCAGTCAGAGCACAGACACCGACCAGCAGATCATAGAGCCGGGAATATACCAGCATCTTGTCCGGATCGTCGCCGCCACCGTAAAAACGGGAACGGTTGAGCCGAATATACCAGTTGGATAAATCTTCAATAACGAAATCAGAGACTGCTCTGATTGCCGGAGTGATATCATATCCGTCCAGCGCCCCAGTCACCCGCTTGACCACCGAATTGTAACGGGACATTATCCAACGGTCGATCAACTTATCCTCGCCCTTGCGCGCGCGAAGATAATCTCCAACGGATACATTCTCTTCGGCCGCCATGTCGGCGACATTGTCGATGTTGGCATACAACGCCCAGAAGGCATAGCAGTTCTTGAGGGTATCAAAGTATTTGCGTTGAGTTATAGCTACACCATCGGGATCGAACTTGAGCGAAATCCAGGGATTGGAAGTCGCCAGCATATACCAGCGGACGGCATCAGCCCCGAACTTATCCACCATCTCGAATGGATCGATCACGTTGCCGATATGCTTGGACATCTTTTTGCCATCGCTATCAACCACGAACTCGATGACAACACAGTTCTTGAAACAGGGCTGATCGTGATAGATGGTCGAAATAGCTAAAAGCGAATAAAACCAGCCGCGCGTCTGATCGACTGCTTCGGAAATAAACTGGGCCGGAAACAGGCTGTCAAAATCATCTTTGTGTTCGAAAGGATAATGCCATTGAGCAAAAGGCATAGCCCCGGAATCGAACCAGACATCGATTACCTCCGGCACCCGCTCCATCACTCCCGAACAAAACGGACAGTTCAACTTGATATCATCTATATGCGGTTTATGCAAATCGATATCTTCCGGTACATCTATACCGTCGGCGCGTAACTGCTCGATAGAGCCGACCGCCTTCATTTTTTTACAATCTCCGCAAACCCAGATCGGCAGAGGCGTTCCCCAGAACCGTTCGCGGGAAATGGCCCAGTCGATATTGTTCTCCAGCCATTCGCCAAACCGACCCGATCCGATCTCCGGCGGATACCAATTGATCTGCTTGTTGTATTCCAAAAGTTTATCACGAAACTTGGTCGTCTGGATATACCACGATTTGCGAGCGATATAGATCAGCGGCGAATGACAGCGCCAGCAAAATGGATAACTGTGTTCGTAAAGCTCGGAACGGAACAATAGGCCCCGTTTGTCCAGATCGGCAATAATCTCCGGATCGGCGTCCTTGATATATTTACCGGCTAACCAGCCGGTATCTTCCTTGAAATGACCGTTTTCATGGATCGCCTGGATTACCGGCAAACCATGCTTCTGCCCAACAACATAGTCGTCGGCTCCGAAGCCGGGAGCAATATGGACAATCCCGGTACCGTCTTCCATAGTGACAAAATCAGCATTTATGGCAAAGAAAGCTTTGTCGGCTTGATCGGCAAAAGTATCAAATAACGGATGGTACTTTTGCCCGGCGTATTCAGAACCCTTTTTCCGGTCCAAAACTTCGAACTCACCCTCCAAAACCCGCTCGGCCAAAGCCTCGACCAAAACCAGTTCCTCACCGTTGTATTTCACCCGCGCGTAAGTTTCTTCAGGATGAAAACAAATAGCGGCATTCGAAGGCAGTGTCCACGGCGTAGTCGTCCAGACCAGAAACGAGTAATCATCATCGACGGCCTTCATCCTGACAAAAATCGAAGGGTCTTTGACGTCGCGATAATCCTGCGAAACCTCATGAGACGACAGCGTCGTCCCGCAACGCGGACAAAACGGAACCGTTTTGTGACCTTTATAAATCAGATCGCGGTCGAAAAAATTGGCCAGGATATGCCAGACCGTTTCGATATACTCGTTCTTGAGAGTGATATAAGCCTGGTCAAGATCGAGCCAATACCCGATCCGCCGGGTAATCTCATCCCACTCTTTTTTATAGGTAAATACCGACTTTTTGCACTCTTCATTGAATTTGGCAACACCAAATTCCACAATTTTCGATTTGGAATCGAGGCCAAGCTGTTTTTCAACACTGACCTCCACCGGCAAACCGTGCGTGTCCCACCCGGCTTTACGATCTACCTTAAACCCCTGCATGGTTTTATATCGGCAGATCAGGTCCTTGATAGCCCGGCTGATAACATGGTGAATACCAGGCTTACCGTTGGCTGTCGGTGGACCCTCGAAGAAAACATACGATTCGCGGCCTTTGGCCTGCTCAATCGACTTTTCGAAAATCCGGTTCTTGTCCCAAAACTCAAGGACTTCCCGTTCAACTTCAGTCCACGAAAACCCATCTTTTAGCTGATCAAATTTCATAGTCATTGCGCCCTTATAATCAAGCTAATTAATTTATCCAATTAGCCGGTCGATGTAAAGCATTTTTTAAAACTGTAAAAGGCCGCCTCCAAAGCAATTATAACCCCATAAATCATAGACTTCCCTCGTATTACCTTTTGTCTTAATAGGATATAAAACCTACCTAAAACACAGGTTCGGAAAAATGAGTGATAATTTTATAGTCAATTCTGATAATTTCGATCGGCACTACCCCGACCAACCGTTTGTCCCTCATCATCGCCTCACCGACCACCCCCCGCTTCAATTCCCTCGCCTGCTTGGTCTTGAAAAAGTATTACCGGACAAAAAGATAAACTACTATACCTGTAAAGTCGGCGTCAACGACGACAAGACCATAACGCCCCCACCGGGTTAACCTCCGAGGAAACTATTCGCCGGATCGAAAAGGCCGAATCATGGCTGGTCCTGAAAAATATCGAACTCGATCCCGATTACCGGGCAATGGTCGAGGAGCTTTTGGGTGAACTTGGCCATTGGGTCATGAGGAAAAACAGCAGCCGTCGGCAATTCGAGGATTGGATATTTATCACCTCACCCCAGTCGATTTCACCCTTTCAATTCGACCCCGAACATAATTTCCTGCTCCAGATTCGCGGCAAAAAAACCGTCCATGTTTTCGACCAATTCGACCGGGCAATACTAAGCGAAAAGTATCTGGAAAAATATTATACCGAGGGCAGCGCCAACGCCAAGCTGGATTACACCGAAGAAATGCAGAAGAAAGCGATGACCTTTGATATCAATCCCGGCGAGGGCGTCTTTGTTCCCCTGACCGCACCGCACTGGGTTAAAGTCGAGGACAATGTTTCTATTTCCCTCAGTGTTACTTTCTATTGTGATGAGGCTGACCGCAAAGCAAGGCTGTATCGTTTCAATTCCCGCCTGCGTCGCCTGGGTATGACTCCGACCCCGTATCGCGCGTCGGCTTTTCGCGATGCGACCAAAGAGGCGGTCATTGCGACTTATCTAAAAACCCGCCAACTCCTCGGCCGCGCCCCCACCCAGACAACCGATAGGTATTGATCAATAACTATATTTGATTGCCCGAACGAGACCAGCGAAGCAGGTCGAGCCAAAATCACGCGAGTGTGTGGCCCACCGCGTTGCGGTGGGTTCCTGCCTGATGATTTACTTGATAGGCGAGATAGCGACAGCGATCAAGCAGAAAAACACACGAGTGTGCGAGAAGCGCAGCGATCGAGCAGAGAAACAGGCCCCGCCTATCGAGCAGAAAAACACACGAATGTGTGTTGGCGCACGAGGATGTACACCAATCACCTAAATCTGACCTGGAGTGGCTGGCGGACGTCCCCGTCTGCCAGCTAGTTAATCCTGCACCCAATCAAAGTCTTTAACAATTTCAATATCTCCTGGCTCATTTAATAACCAAGCTCTGGCACTGGAGAACGGCCAATTAGTTAACTCATCTACTAAATCAGCCTTTACCGGATTATTATGAATATATTGCAGTTTTATATTGAATTGCTCTTCCGACACAATGATAACATCATCAAATCGACGTTTCCACATTCGGAATCGTTCCAACTTGGTAAATTGCTTCCGAAATGGACCTATATCAAGCTTTTGTACCCGGCGCGAAGATAAACTCTTAAACGATTGAATAAATGACGACAGTTGAGAAATGTCCGGTAAT
>JAAEQF010000776.1 GCA_024231695.1 FCB group bacterium | reverse complement strand
GATAATCTGGCCCTCTTCGACGAATTTCTGCAGGATGATGCCGTCGATCGGCGCCAGCACCACGGTTTCACTCAAGCGGGTACTGGTTTGATCGAGAGATATCCGCGCCCGCACCATTTTGCCCTTGGCCTGAGCCAGCGCCAGACCGGCCTGATCAAAAACCTCCTCGGCAATCAGATTTTTCTCATAGAGCTTAACATGGCGGTCGTATGAATTCTGCGCCTGCGTCAATTCCGCCTCGGCTATTTCCAGGTTGGCTTTGGCCTGATCGACTTCGGCCTGAACGTCGGTCTGGTCCAGGCGGCAGATGAGTTCGCCTTTGCGGACAAAATCACCTTCTTCCATCGGAATATTGTCAATCCGTCCCGAAGCTTTGGATTTGATTTCCACCCGGTCGATGGGGATAACCGATCCACTGGCCGAAACCATGGTTTGAAATGTTCCGCGAGTGACCGTGAATTCCTTATAGCGGGCGATACCATCGGAGTCCTGCTCCGAACTTCCGATGCTGATAATATAGAATGCGCCCACGGAGATAGCCGCCAGCGCTATGATGCTGATCAATACTTTAGATTTTTTCATCCCAGGTTGTCACTTTCCTTCTTGGTCTCACAATTAATAAAATATAGTCAAATCTGCGCCGAAAATAAACCCTTTCCTTTACGATAGACGCCACCAGTCGATGGATAGGTTGCCGGTAACAACAATAATGACTCGCGCCGGGCGTTCGTCTAATTACATTCCGGTTCCAAGGCCCCAATCAGTTCACCGCAATCATTGTTGCCCGCTACACAGGGCGATGAGTTTTGCAGGCTGTAATCGTAACCGGCTGTATCGCAAAACTGCGGATCGACGCTCATGTTGCCGTTTATCCCGGCCTGATCGGCGATTTCTGTCACCCAGTCGCCGCCGGCATTGCCATAGATATTACAACAAGTAAAGGTCGGTTGACTGGTGATTTCGCCGGGAATGATACCTTCGCTCTCATCGGAAAAGGCAATGATACAGTTTTGCAAATGTGGCGATGATCCAGCCAGAAGAAAGATTGCGCCTCCGATCATATCCGAAGAATTACCGACAAAAGTGCAGTTGATAATATCGGGCGAGGAGGCTTTCAGGCGCATGGCTCCACCACTGGAATAGGCATGATTGTCCTGAAAGATGCAGTTTCTGATCGTTGGCGAGACCGACCGGAGATTGATCGCACCGCCGTTGCCCGCATACCCGTTGCGGATAGTGAAGCCTTCGATAACGGCCTCGTTCTCCCTTTGAAACAGAAGAAAGGCCTGATGCGGATTGGCGCTGTCTCCCTCGCAGTCGATTATCGTCAATGCCGGACTGTTGACCGATTTGACCGTCACTGACTTGCCGCCAAAACTGATATCGCGGTTGCCGTTGCCCCGATAGATGCCGTCAGCAACCAGAATTATAGCCCCCGTCTCGGCCGTATCGACTGCCGCCTGAATGGATGTCGATCCCGGCGTGACGAATACCGTATCACCCGAGATTTTAATTGCTTCACTTTCGGTGATATTGTCCTCATCGGAACAACCGCAAAATACCAGGAGGCAGGCAAACAGGAAAAAGGCGATTTTATGCATATCTCAACCTTTCCCAAAAAAGTTGACTTAATTCATATATGGTACGTTGAAATTGAGATTGAGAAATAGCCTAATTAACGGAGCGTCCGAGCGGACGCCCCGCAACAAAAAGAGATTATTACCAGGCTCGTTTGCCGGCCAAAAGCAGCATGGCCAAAAGATACAAAACCCCACCCAGTATCAAGGCAGCGGTATAGCCGTAACTTACAGCCACCAGTATAACCGATGTCGCACCCAGAACCGAAGCCGCTCCATTGACGGCAAAGCCCCAGTCGATCAGAGTGCCGACTCGAAGAGCTGCCTTGGGGAAAGGCATACCCATGAAAAAGCCCAACGGTGCGATTAGGATCGCGGTGATCAGAATCCGCAAGGCCATGGTCATTCCGGCCAGAGCCGAGGTGATATGACCTAATAGGAATATATCCAGAATCAGCCAGATGATAATGCCAGTAAACGGAACCGAATCGCCGAACTTTTTCGAAAAACGACTCCCGATCCCGGAAGTAATCAGAAGCGTGAACAGAATGATGGCGATACTGTAAGCCGAAGGTCCGACGAACAGCGCGTATTTTTGCATCAGGATGACTTCGATGATCATAAAGGCCATGCCGATGACGAAGAAATACATCCAGGGCACGAGCCGTAGTTTTTCACCCTTGCCCAAATAGGGCAAAAGATTAAGCGGCAGGATCATGACCACGACCACGATCAAAATTATTACGATGATTACTTTCGACAGCGGGAAGCCGAAAAATTCATAAGGAAGAATCTTTTCCCGGTTCTCGGCGGTGAAATTTTCCCATTTGCCCATCTGCGCGATGAACGGTCGGTTGTCGGTGCAGGGGGAGATGTCGATTTCCACCGAATCGGCCATTTCTTTCCAACCGCGCTGAACGATCTGATTGATCAGATTGTCCTCCAGCGAATCGGGCGCGGGATAAAGCAGATGAATATAGTCATACACTTCTGGAGTCAGGTCGAAAATGGCATGATACCGCAAGGAATCATCCAAAGGGCGTTTGGATAAAAGCAGAAGATTGCGCCGCATCTGAGGTAGGTCATAAACGGCGAAATGTGAATTGATATCCTCGACTCCCAGTTCGGTCAAAGCATCTTTTACTTCCGATACCAGGCGGGGCATATAAAACTGATGTTCCATCATCAGGAAGCCGCTGTCGGAAAGAGAAGTCCAGTAATCCATGAAAGCCTCGGTCGTGAACAGGTAATTTTCGGCCAGGGCGAACGATCCCGAAGCCAGCGCGGCCCAGGTGTTGGAACTTAAGGAATAGATGACGTCGAACTTGTTTTCGAAGCGGCGGACGTAGGCGCGAGCATCCTCGGTGGCGACGATCACTCGCGGATCGTCATAAATATACCCGGAGAACTCGGCCAGGGTAACGATATTGATGGCCGTGTCTTCAACCGTGCTGTCAATGGCGGTAGTGTCCTGACCGGGTCGAGGCGCGGCCGGGATGACCTTGTCCAGATAACCGGAGGAATCGCCGTGGCTCATCATGTAGTTGATATGGGGATTGATTTCCACGGCATGGACTTCGGTAGCTCCCTCTTGCAAAGCCTGCAATACATCGACACCGCCGCCGGCGCCGAGCGAAAGAAAGGTGCAGGAATCGAACTGCTTGATCAGGTAATCGACGGCGATACCGAATTCGTAGCGCATCGAATCGGGCTTGTCCCAATTGCCGTCGAAGGCATAAACCGGCGAATTGGCTACGTTATCGATATTGATACCGCGCGCTTCTCCGCCGCCGTAATCATAAAGCTTGACCTTGGCCATGGCATCCCAATGGGAATAAATGACCGGCATCCGTTCCGGCCGATTGGCAGAAATCAGATCAACCGCCGATCCACCCATCAGGAATAAGGCTATCATTAAGGCGATCGGTATTATTTTTAGCATTCGCGGGCTGGCTATCAGCGCGGCCAGAAGAACCGGTAGAACGATCAGAAAGGCGGCCCAGGGTGTGCCGAACTGATTCATCCACCAGACAGCAACCAGAACACCTGCGCCGGCGCCGACCAGATCGGCCATGTACAATCGTGGCATTTCCTTGTGATTATCACGAAACAGCCGGGCCAGAGCGATACCGCCGAAGAAAAAGGCGGAACTGAGAATGACGACCGTCAACGCGAATTTTCCGATCATGCTCCAATCGCTGAACAACTGGGAAAACCGGAGACTCAGTTTGAATACTAGTGTCGGCCCGATTAGGGCCATCAGACCAGTCAAGGATAGCGATATGCCTAAAATACCGGGGCGATCCAAAAATCTGAAAAGCCGCAATGCCAAAGCGCCGAGTCCCAGACCCATAATTGCCAAAGACAGCGTCAAGAAGGCGAAAGTATAAAAATATTCGGCCGAAAATATGCGCGTCCAGGTTAGCTCAAGCGCAATAAGTGTGACCGACAATAAAGCGATTATCAAATAATTACGCGATTTCATGAAGATACCTTTCCCGATATTGGTTGCGGCGGTGATTTATAAACTTGCAGGTTGTATGGAAGCCGATGAATTGCAGATAACACTCCTTACTTTTCGATCCCCGTAGTTTTCATACGGAGATCTGACGGTAAGGTTTCGCAGGTGGACGAATTTGGATTGGAGGTGTGATCTAAAGGGAACCGGCCGGCAAAAATGCCGGCCGGCGGAGGGGTGTCGATATTGATCCCTGAGATGGCCGCCGGAGCGACGGCCACTCAAGAGACCTGCTTTGTGTTATTTTCCGTCATGTGAAATTTTATTTCATCAGCACCATCTTTTTCTCCGAAGTGAATTCTGAAGTCGTAAGACGATACAGATAGACACCACTGGCAACGGTTACACCGGACTCATCCGTGCCGTCCCATACAGCGCTGTGAATTCCGGCCGTTTCCTCGGCATCGATTAATGTCACGACCTTTTGGCCGAGAACGTTGAAGATTTCAAATTTCACCTTTGTCGTCATCGGCAGTTCATAGAAGATCGTCGTGGCCGCGTTAAACGGGTTGGGATAGTTCTGATGCAGACTGTAATCTACCGGAAGGATCGGTTGTGTCTCGATTTTAGCTTCCAGCACATTACCATAATAGTCAGACAATTGAGTTTCGATCAACCTGATCGATCCCTCGCCGTCAATCGGTACGGCGAATATACTTTCGGTCCCGGCAGGAATCTTGATGTCTTTCTCAAGACTGTAAACCAGAACCTTCAACACGCCGTTTTCACTTGAATATTTTATATCCATATCGGATGCGCCATTGATCAGATGCGGTTCACCGATCTCGTAACCGGAATATTCAAAGACGAAATATCCGCCACCGATAGCTACCGGCGATTCGGCTGTTACACCCATCGCCGAATGGTTGACCAGGGTGCTGATTGAGGCTGTTTGCCTACCGACATTCGGCTTCGGATAAGGCTGAGCGTCGCCCTGAATCACGCGTACCAGATAGACCAGATCGGCCACTGATAACGTGATGCCGTCGGCATTGACATCAGAAGCGGCTATCGAGGCTTCAACGTGATCGCCAAAGGCGCTCATGCCACTTATGAAGTAATTGGTGAACATGACCGCATCGGCGATTTCGTCCTTAACTCCATTGGCATTGATGTCACCGCGAGCATCGATGTCCTCACTGCAAATGATATCGACCCCACCGTTGGTGAAATTTATGAAGGGCAGGGGTATGTTTTTGTCGCCATCAAGACATCCGGCTTGTACACCAAGGTAGGTCGGGAAGCCAAAGGTCGAATCGGTGATATCGGTACCCTCGAAGTCATAGACGTGGTCCGAAACGTAGAGGATTTCTCCATCCACCGAGGAAATGGAGTTGTCACTACAGTCACCCCAGAAGAACTGAATCGGCACATACTGGCATTCAAAAGTACGATCATTGGTAACAAGAAAATTCATTTTAACCAGTTCATGCGGATCGACATCGGGGGGGCCATAACATGTAGGATGATTGGGGCCATCCTCGGTTTCGGCTATGGCAATAATCCGCAACAATCCAGATGGACAGGCGTCGCCGCAATTACCATCGGCGCCGTACCGATAAGTGAAATACTCCCAACCGCAATCTTCCAATAATTGCCCCGGTGTGGCTTCAATGAAGCTCAGCGCCGACGCATCATAGGCAACAAGAAAATCAAATCCACCAAAAGTAGGATCATCATTTTCAATATTGATGGAGACATCGGTAAAATGTCCCTGAAGAATGTGGTGGAGCTTGGTGATATATACCGTTGGCTGTGGAACGGCGCTTGCCTTATAGCCGGTTGTAACTTTTCTTATATGAATCTTAAGGGTCACCGCCGGTGCCGGTTTGGTTCGAGTTATGATTACCGTATCACAGTAATCAATTATTCCGTTGCCGTTGTCTTTATACTCATCAACATGCCACTCTTGATCGGAGTTGGGAGAGACTTGTTTCAGGGTAGTGCTGTCTTCCGGTATCTCCACGGCTGCTAAAACAAGGGAATCCAACGGATTGTCGAGGTCGATGGCAGTGATAAACATCTGAGGTTCAAGATTGTATAATTCTTCATAGAGCGGCGCAGGCATTTCGAATTCAAGGCTGGCCAAAGCACCATCTCCTGAAGAACTCCTATGTACTTTCGTTACATGCCAATAGCGGCAATAGACAGGCTTTATCTCGTGGAGAGTATCACATTTCTTGGGAATATAGAGGGTCGGATATATCGATTCGATGGATTCCAGGTAGGCCAATTCCGGGGGCTCGGGAAAGCCAGAGACGAGCACAAAGCCGGCAGCGTGTAAGATGTCGGAACTGTCAACACTACCTGGTGTATCGTCATCGATTATTCTCAGAAAAGCACTCTCCCCATCCGGTCCAATGGAGTGAATCATAAAACTTGCTATACCGTTAGTGAATGTGATTTCCTGTTCAATTAACCCGCCATCAAATTCGAAACCGGAGCCATCAAACAGTACGGTTGCCGTGCCAAAGGCGGCCAGGTTATCCAGACCGGTTTCGGTATCGATGATCTTCACTGTGCACAATTCACTTTCACCTGGCGGGAATCCGGCGGGGGCGAGCCAACCAAAACCGGCTGCGCCGGGAATTGCCATTACAAATAAATCCTTAAACAGATCGAAATGAATATCTTCGCTAGGCGCATCAGTCGATGTGCCGATAGTAACTATTGCTGATCCCACTTTCTTTTTCGTTACCTGTACAATCATTTGCCCACATTTTATGCCACCAATAGTCACATTGCTTTTTGTCACACTGGCAATACCGACCACATTTGCATTGCTTGTAGTTGGAGCCAAAAAATCGCTACTTTCGCCAGGACAAATTGTACATGTGATTTTCGCAGTCTTACCGTTCTGATCAGTCTTGCAGATAAGAACTGGATCTCCTCCGCATTTCGCAAGAGTTTGCTCGCATAACGTAAACCCGAAGCAGAATATAACGAGTGCCAATCTGAGCATCGCCGGTTTTAACAATACTCTCATGGGGATTCTCCCTTCATTTGAAGTAAATTGCAGGTTATCATCGTCAAGTCTTTTCAAGCCAATCCGCGAAGAATGCTGTTTTAGTTTATGACCTTGATTACCAATGCCGCACGTCTTAAAATTTCAATTCTGTGAAGTAATACCGAGCAGATCATTTCTCGGCCGGCAAACTATTGACCTCCTTTCCTACGAATATTTTGCACTTGGCGAGCGTCTCTACTGGCGGCTACAATAATTGCCACACAAGCAAACAACATATGCATAAAACACATAGCGTTACATCAATCTGGTCTTTGAATAGGCGAGGAACCCACCGTTAACTTTTTTACATATTATTATTTCCCGCTTCTCGGCTTAAGGAGACGACCTGCTTTTCCACCACTCGTCTTATTCCGCGACTACATGCGGTACTAGCCAGATAGTAAATTCCGAAGAATTGTTATATTTCAATATGATTCAAGTGCGAGATGATTTGATCTGACGCTACTTCAATTAACTGAACTTACTCGCAAATGTCAAGGAAAATATGTATATTAGTATAATATGATTTAGATAGGGGTAAAGACAATAATTGTATTGATTAGCAGGCCATATCGCGCCTAAATATTAAACCGCACCAGAACCACATCACCGTCGCGCATCACATACTCTTTGCCTTCGACCCGGTATTTGCCGGCTTCTTTGCAAGCATGCGTCGAACCGTAATGATCAAAATCATCGTAGTCGATAACCTCGGCCCGAATAAAACCGCGCTCCATGTCCGAATGGATAGTCCCGGCCGCTTTGGGGGCGACCGCACCCTTGCTGATCGTCCAGGCTCTGACTTCCGGGTCGCCGACGGTGAAGAACGAAATCAATCCCAGCAGGCTGTACGATTTTTGAATCAAGATTTCCATGGCCGGGCGTTCGATTCCCAGATCGTTCAAAAATTCAAGGCTGTCATCGCCATCAAGCTGACCGATTTCCATTTCGATCTTACCGCAGATGGGCACGAATTCGCGCACATTGGGAACGACCTTATCGGCAAAAACGTCGGTCCACCTGCTTTCGTTGCCGATATCATCTTCGTCAATATTCAAGACAACCAAAAGCGGTTTGAGCGATAGGAAAGCGTAATTCTTGATCAGTTTCTTTTCGGCTTCATCCAGACCGGCTTCCGATAGCGGTTGAGCGTTTTCCAGCGAGGCCAGGCATTTGCGGAAGACGGCCACCTCCCGTTCAAATTCCTTGTTGCCGGTCAATTTAGCCGTCCGGTCTTTTTTCTCGATGTTTCTTTCGATGATAACCTGATCGGATAAGATCATCTCATCGATGAACAGGTTGAAATTCCGTTCCGGCGTGCAGTCGGATCCAAAACAACGAATCACGACCATCAAGGCATCGGCATAACGAAGTTCATCGGGCATGTCGATAGCCCCCTCGGAGGCCTTGCCTTTGCCGGTGAAAGCGCAGATGTCGAGATAATCGATTTCGGCAAAAGTGGTTTTTTTCGGCTGAGCCAGTTCGCTGAGACGGTCGACGCGCTCATCGGGGACTTTGATGATGGCCCTATGCGAGGCTTTGGAATAGTCGCCGACAGCTTCGGCTTTACCTGATGCGGCGTTGAAAATTGTCGTCTTGCCTGATTGCGGAAGTCCGATTATGCCGATTTTCACTTTTTGCCTTTCTTGGCTTTGACCAGGGAACGAAGGAGTTTTAAATTGGCGATATCATCAGCCGCCGAATCCTTGGGTGTCTCCAGAATTTTAGGGATTTGAGTCAGTCGGCGGTCATTGAGAATATATCCGAACGGATCTGAGCCGATGAAGCCCTGGCCGATATGTTCGTGGCGATCCACTTTGGTCGCGAAATCTTTCCTGGAGTCGTTCATATGGATGATGCGCAACCGATCCAGCCCGATAATATCATCGAATTGCTTGATAGTCTTCTTGTAATCGCTGGCGGTTTTAATCGGGTATCCGGCGGTGAAGGTATGACAGGTATCGAGACAGATACCGAACCGATCTTTGGCCTCGACCGTATCAATAATCTCCGCCAACTGTTCGAACCTGTAACCCAGATTGGTTCCCTGCCCGGCAGTATTTTCCATACAGATAGTAACCCGGCTATCTGAGTCCTCGTCGATTATACGATTGAACGCCTCGGCGATTCGTTTCAGTCCAACTTCTTCGCCCGACCAGATATGCGATCCCGGATGCATAACCAGATTTTCGATCCCCAGAAAATCACACCGTTGCATCTCTTCGGCAAAAGCCGCGCGCGATTTTTCATACAGGGTATCGTCGGGGGAAGCCAGATTGATCAGATAACTGTCATGGGCGCAGACGACCCTGACGCCGGTTTCTTCCTGAGCGGCGATAAATTTCTCGGCGTCCTCATCGGTCAGCGGTTTGGCCCGCCACTGATTGGACGATTTATTAAATATCTGCACCACGTCGCAGGCAGCTTCAAGGCCTCGGGCTGGAGCAAGGTAAACTCCGCCGGCGATGGAAACATGGGCGCCCAAAATGTTGTTCATCTAAATCTACTCTCCTAACTCGGTGGAATATATCGTAAATACGCTCCGAGGCAAGGGGAAAGGGGGATAGGTTTGTGAAATAATCGCTGGGGCAGACGAGGACATTCATGTCGTTGACGTCTGCCGCCCACACACTCGTGTGTTTTACCTTTACATTTACCAAGCCCGTTATTATATAATCGTAGTGCTTAAAAGCGACGTAGCAGAATAGCCAATTTAAACCCACCCAATGGGTGGGATACCATTTGTGACTGCTATAGATGGTATGGGGGATACTTAAATGAGTGTCCGATTAAAGACTGATTCACTAATAATATTAGGCAACCTGAAGTCGTTTGCGTCAATGGCATTGGCCTATGGTGCTATACAATATGTGACTACTCATTTTCTAAATTGGCCGACAATTTTCTCATTGGTGTTTAATTTAATTATTTTTATGGCTAGCGTTCCGCCTCTAGCTGCGGCCAATTTTGGTAATATCATAAAACTATATTCTGGTGAAGTATCAATAGGAGCGCCGTTTGATGACTATAGTATTTTAGCACGTGTTTGTACTGTTTCGCCTATGGTGATGATTACAGGAGTGTTTTTATCTTTTGGAATTGCGTTTTTTGTTTCCAATGAACTCTTGGGTGGATTAATCTTTACCGTAATTGGCGGAATAATAATCTGGCCCATTGTGAGGTTAGGTCGGAAGCTGTATCGCATGTTGATAGATAAATCTAAAATGCATATAAGCAATGATGCCATTGATCCAAGAGACATTTTTAAAGCATCGAATAAAATACTACTATTGTGCGCACCTATCGTCGGCGTGGGAGCGACAGGCATATATATAATCACCTGGGGCAGTCAATTGTACTTTGGAATATTGGTTTTGACAGGGATGCTACTTTTGCTATGGACATTGAAACGGCTAACGCACAATACCGTTAAGAAGCTCGCCTTACCAAATTATGTGGAAGTATCCAGATGGTTACTATTCTTATAGATGTCAGCGAGAGGTTTCTTCAGCCCGGGGTGTACTGGTTGGAGAGGGCGAAGGATAGATACTCCAGTTCCATCGACATGTTCTCGTTACGCAAAAACACATCATCCGGAACAACCAGATTGATCTGAGCAAAATTCAAGATGGCCTTGATGCCCGCCTCCACTACCTCATCGACGATATACTGAGCAACGATAGCCGGTACGGCCAGAATGACCATTTCGATATTATTCTCGCGCAAAAGTGTGGACATCTCCTTGATGTCGGAGACGATCATGCCCTTGTGATTGGACCCGATCTTGCGCTGATCGTTATCGAAAATTAATTTGATGGAAAAACCCTGCTTCTGGAATTCCTTGTATGATACCAGCGCCGAACCGATATTGCCGACGCCGACCATAGCCACGTTCCAGACACGATCAATGCCCAGGATCTGGGAAATACGCGTCTTCAATTCGGATACCGGATAACCCAGCCCACGAGTTCCAAAAGACCCGAAAAAAGAAAGGTCTTTGCGAACCTGAGCCGGAGTTAATTTCTCTCTCTTGGCCAGTTCCTTGGAGGAGATTGTTTCGTAATTCTCCTTTTCCAATAGAGAAAGAGCCCGGTAATAGAGAGACAACCGGTGAATGGTTGATTCCGAAATCTTCTTTTTTTCGTTATCCTGTTTTGCCATTACTTTCAAAAGCCTCAAAAACTATAACAATCAAGTATGTGAATAGTTTCACAATAAAAAAGGGAAAATGTTCCCCCCCGTCAAGTCTTTTTTTGAGCTTTTCATAATTGTTTCTGTTTACTTTTCCGGTTTGGCGGCATTCTTTCCGGCCCTAAACCAGCCATAATTCAAAATACTCGTCAGGATCGACGGCCATCTTTGATATTCATGTAAGTCTATCAATAACAATAAGTTATTTACCGAGAGATGGCGCCCAAACACGGCCTGAAAGGGCCTTTTCTGTATCCTGATCGGGATAAAGCAGAGTCAATCCGACTCAAATCACCATAAGCGGACGTATTTTGTCCATGCTCTTTTTTGGAAAATTAAGGGAAATGCAGTTTGAGGACTCAACGAACGATGATTTATACAATGTAGCGGGGGATAGTCGGCGATAGGCGCGATAAGATTTCGTAGTTGATAGTCTGGCACCAGTCGGCATGGGTGTCGGCGGTGATCTCTTCGTTTCCTTCCCGGCCGATGATAACGGCCGTGTCGCCCGGTCGGACGCCGCGAATATCGGTAACGTCAACCATTGTTAAATTCATGCAGATTCGGCCCCTGATCGGAGCCCGTCGGCCATTGATTAGGACATAGCCCAGATTGGACAACCGGCGGTCAAGTCCATCGGAATATCCCACCGGCAAAACGGCGATTTTGGATTTACCGCTGGTCCGATATGTACAACCGTAACCGATAAAACTATCGGCGGGCACCGTTTTGATCTGAGTAATCCGCGAATAAAAAGCCAGTGCCGTCTTTAGTATCTTATTTTTTCCGCCCTTCAACTTATAGGAAACATATGTCTCCCGGGACGGCCAATAGCCATAGACGGAAATACCGGGTCGAACCAGGTCAAAATAAGTGTCGGGAAAAAGCAAAACCGCGGCCGAGCAGGCCGTATGGCGGAGTCGCGGTTTGACACCAAGTTGACGAAGATGCGCGACCAGTTTCTTAAAGTGCTGTAATTGACTGCGGGCATAACTGTGATCAGTCGTGTCCTCAATATTGGCAAAATGAGAAGAAACTCCGGCCACTATAATTTCCGGGTACCGGGCCAGAAGCTTTGCCGCCCGATCCAGCTCATTTTCGGTCAATCCCTGACGGTGAGTTCCGGTTTCCAGCTTGAGATGGACTTTGGCTGTGGCTTTTGATTTACGACAGAGACGCCCCAGTTTCTCAAGTGTCTTAACCTCGAAAACCGTCGGTTCCAGATCAAGGCGGATTACCGCGTCGATATCCTCGGGCGCGATTCCGCCGACGAGTATGATTTTGCCCGACCAGCCGGAAGCGCGGGCAATTTCGGCTTCGGCGGTAGAATGAAGCGATAAATATTGTACTTTAGCGGATTTGAGTATGGAAACCATTTCGGGCAGGCCGTGACCGTAGCCATTGGCCTTGACGGCCGGAGCAATTTTTACCCTTGGCCCGGTCAAACGGGCAAGGTTGGCAATATTGCTCAATATCGCCGACCGATCGATTTCGATGCGGTTCAGGTCTTTAGTCTTCATATAAAAGCGCGGGTCGGTCATACCGGCGCAATCTACTTGTTTTAATTATTCAGGGCAAGCGCTTTGGGCTTTAGAACTCGTCGATCATCTTCTGGATCAGACGAACATGGCCCATCTCAAACTTAGCCAGATAATCGATGTTCTCATTTCCTGAGGGTCGGCCGCCCTCTCGGCAGCCTCGGAGAATATACGGTTGGCCTCCTCTTCCAGTCCCAGAGCGATTTCCAGAATTTCCCGCTCGGTAGTGGTTTTGTTGACCTGCTCGATGAGTTCCCGGTGAGTTTCGGCCATGTTTTCGTTAAGTTCCAGCAGGCCTTCCTGTTTGAGGATATCGTTGTAACTGACCCATTGTTCGGAAGTATCAAAGAATGATGCTGCCTTTCGAGAACCTGATAATGTTCCTTTTCCTCACCGGCCAGCTGAAGCAGCGCATTTTTAATATTTTCATTGGCGGTTTTTTGGGCCGCTTCTTTGTAAAAAACATAGCTTTTGATTTCCGATGAGATACCCAGATTAAGTGATTCCAGCACTTTGGGGTTTACGGGTGCCATAATGTACCTGCCTCGTTACAAAAGTTTTTTTATTTCACATTTCAGTAAGGTAATGGTCGTCCAGTTCCTGTTGAAGTCTTTCCTTATGCTTTATTTCTTCATTTGCCAATGCTTCAAACATCCTGCGAGTGGCTTCATTTTAAACAACTGCGCATATTTTTGATAAAACTGGTGGGTTGCCTATTCGCGTTTGATGGCCATTTGCAGAGCTTCGATCGGATCATCGGTGGCATCTATCATTTCAGGCTCTCCTTTTTGTCGTCAGCCAAAGTTGTCAGGTTCTGTCAGAATTCAAAATACGCGGAAAATTGGCAAATCAATTGTGGCGCTTATCCGTCGTTTATATCAGGAAAACCGATCTCCCCTCGATTAACCCAGAGTGCCGGATCGACCG
>JAAEQF010000775.1 GCA_024231695.1 FCB group bacterium | reverse complement strand
GGTGCAGGCCGCGAGCAGGGCCGCTTCCCAGGCATAGAACCGTTCTTCGACCACGGCCCGGTTGCGGTCGGCCTCGGCGGCGCGGCGGCCGCCGTCGATAATCGGTGCCAGCAGGTTGCCGGCCAGGTTGAGAAACCACTGGTCGAGGACGTCCGCGAAGCTCTCGGCCTGGCCCCCGGCGGTGGCGCTGAGGCTGAGGGAGGGATAGCGGTCGGCGATCGCCACCGCCAGGCGGTGGTCCGCGGCCAGCAACCGCAGCTCGGCCGCCCGTACGTCGGGCCTGGAGCGCAGGACCTCGACCGGAACCCCGGTGGCCGGCAGCGGCGGCAGCTCAGGCAGCTCGGCCGCCGGCAGCGGGGTACGGGCTCGGGGCTCGCGGCCGAGCAGCACCGCCATCTGATGCTTGCGCGTGGCCAGGCGGGTGGTGGCCGCCGGGATCTGGTTGCGGGTGGTCTCCACCTGCAGCCGCTGCCGGAAGACCTCCACCGCCGACGCCAGGCCGTTGGCGAATCGCAGCTGCACCAGGTCGAGGTACTCCTGCCCCACCGCCAGCTGCTCGTCGAGCAGCTGCAAGGTGGCCTGCTCGGCGGCGATG
>JAAEQF010000774.1 GCA_024231695.1 FCB group bacterium | reverse complement strand
TTACGGTCGACTACGCGCATATCCATCGTGGCAGTTCGGTGATTGTACGTACGTAACGGTGTGCTGTCGTGCCTGAGTAAGCGCAAGTTCTGCATTTTGGGTTACGGTCGACTACGCTCATATCCATCGTTGCAGTTCGGTGATTGTACGTACGTAACGGTGTGCAGTCGTGCCTGAGTAAAGGCAAGTTCTGCATTTAGGGTTACGGTCGACTACGCGCATATCCATCGTAGCAGTTCGGTGATTGTACGTACGTAACGGTGTGCAGTCGTGCCTGAGTAAGCGCAAGTTCTGCATTTTGGGTTACGGTCGACTACGCGCATATCCATCGTGGCAGTTCGGTGATTGTACGTGCGTAACGGTGTGCAGTCGTGCCTGAGTAAGCGCAAGTTTTGCATTTAGGGTTACGGTAGACTACGCGCCTATCCATCGTGGCAGTTCTGCGATTGTACGTACGTACGTAACGGTGTGCAGTCGTGCCTGAGTAAGCGCAAGTTCTGCATTTTGAGTT